>JASKKK010000025.1 GCA_030154185.1 Desulfuromonadales bacterium | reverse complement strand
ACACATAAAAAACGGGAGCGAAGGCATGCATCATGTCTTCGCTCCCGTCATTCCACCTGACAAGATGTCTGCATCGCTCCGGCTTCCCGACCTGGAGTCGATCAGGGCAGAATCGATGCTGTTCGACAGGCCGGGCAACGCATCCGTTTGCCGGAAAGACGTTTGGGGTAAGCTATTTTACGACCGCACTCCCCGCAGCGTGCTACACCGACATCCGGCTTGTCCGGGTTGCCGGGCAGCGGTTCCAGCGAAGCGATCTGCCGGTCGGCCGGTGCGGATTTGCTCGAAGCAATCGCGGCAGGTTCCGGCGGCACTTCGGCTGAGGCCTCGAACGGTCCCACGCTGGGTGCCTGTTTCTCGAAAGAATCCGGCGGCGATTCGTCCTGTGGCGATTCGCCATCTGCTGGTTCCGCATCCTCTTCCCCGGCGCCGGTAATGGACGAAGGTACATGTTCGGCATGCGGCTGCGGTTCGACGGCGGCCGCGTCATCAACATCTTCCGGCTGAGGTTCTCCCGCCTCATCGGCCGTCCGGGAAGCACCGAACAGGAGGGTATCGGCACCTTCCTCCGCGGCTGTCATAGCCGGCTTCTCTTCTTCCATCTCGTCGGTTACCGGCTCGGCCATATCATCGGCATCATCGGGCGCCGAATCGCCCCCTTCGGGTTCTGGGGCGCCAGTGGAAAAGAAAAATTCTCCGCTTTCCTCGGGAGGTTCATACGCAGCTTGCGGCGGCTCGGAAAATTCGTCTTTATCGTCCTCCGACAAGGGAACATCATCTTCGCCCAACGATTGCGATTCAAAGGCAAAAACGCCCTCAGAGGCTTCTGCCAAAGATTCCGATTCACCTTCCAGATGATCCGCAGGGATATATTCCGCCCCTTCCTCCGTCGGCATCGTTTCGTCAGGCAAAGCGGTTTCGTTTCCGCCCCCCATCGTCGCTGCGGCCGCTGCCGCGGCAACGGGCTCCTCCAGCCCCGCAGCATCTTCCTCCGGCTGGCCAAACCGACTCTCCCCGGATGGCTTCTCCGGTTCGGCAACGCCAAACGGCTCCGCCGCCTCGAGTCGGTCGGCAACCTGTGCCAGAACTTCCCGCAGTTCGGAAAGTTCTTTCCTGCTGGCTGCAGCCAGCTTCCCGAGCCGACGGTAGACCATCACCATCATCACCACCAGAAAACAGCCGACAATCGCATACCAGACTTGCGGACCGTTAAGCAGATCAAGCATATCCTGCAATTCCATGATCAGTCCTCCTCACCCCTGAAATCATCCCCGTTTCCAGACTCATCCCTTTTTCCACTGCCTGCTATTCCTTGTCTGCCACCAGAATGAAAACGGGATGAAACGCCTCGAACATTTTATAGTCGGTCGAGGGACGGGTGCGTGCAATATTGACGCTGGTCACCTCCACCTGATAACCCGCATTTTCCAGAAATTCGCTGGTTGCCGCAAGGGTATCGAGGGTAATGGCATTGACCACCACCCGCCCCCCAACGCCCAGGCGCTGGTCGACAACCTCCAGGATATCCCAGAGACTTCCTCCCGAACCACCGATAAATACACGATCGGGGTCCGGCAGGAGTTCAAGACAGCCCGGCGCTTCACCTTCCACCACGGTAA
The DNA here is from genome assembly GCA_030154185.1 of Desulfuromonadales bacterium. Taxonomy (GTDB): domain Bacteria; phylum Desulfobacterota; class Desulfuromonadia; order Desulfuromonadales; family Syntrophotaleaceae; genus Syntrophotalea. The sequence continues at coordinate 37,621 of JASKKK010000025.1, read as the reverse complement.
CGTGCCTGGACTCAAACTTGCGCAGATTCTGTCGGATATACTCCTGATATTGCTCATTCTGCTCGATGGCGAACACCTTGCCGTTCGGCATCAGGTGATCCGCTTCGATACTTACCGAACCCGAGCCGGCCCCGATATCCCATAGCACCATATCGTGACAAAGTCGAAGTTTAGCCAGCGTTACGGCTCGTACCTCTTCCCGGGTGATCTGCTTTTTTATGGCGCTGAAAGCGTCGTCGGCGATCCCGAGCACCGGACGGGAAGCTTCGGCAAAAGCTTCATACTGTTTAACCAATACCAGAACATTGAGCGGCGCAGCCGGCTCCTCAAGCAATCCACGGATATCGGTCCGCACGATGCGTTCTTCGCCGGTGCCGAGATTTTCGCACAGATAGGCGGCATACCCCTCGCGACCCCGATGCATCATTTCCCGGGCCAGGCTTGCGGGAGTGTTCTGCGCATCGGTCAGCACCGCCACCTTGTCGCTGGCGACGATGCGATCCACCACATCTTCGGAAGCATGCCCCTTGCAAGACAGGAAGACGGCATCATCCCACGGTATGCCCAGCTTGGCAAACGCATACTGTACGGAACTGACGTTGGGAACGAATTCCAGCTCATCTTCGCTGAAATTACGCAGCAACTGCCGGCCGATACCGAAAAACAGGGGATCGCCCGAAGCCAGCACCACGGATATGCAGTGCGTGGCCTTAAGCCGGTTGACCACATCGGAAAAGTTCTGATCGATGTCGACCTTTTCGCCGGAAAAATCCGGAAACAACGCCAGTTGCTTGGGGCGTCCGAACAGGATATCCGCCTGCATGACAAGCTCCAAAGCTCTACGGCTGAACCCCTCCTGCCCCTCAACTCCGGCACCGATAACATAAATTTTTTTCATACCAGTCCTTTTTCACGTCCGACAAACCGGTCCATGCAACTTAAAGAGACACTCTAACCGCCGTCTCGCCCTGCGTCAAGGAGTACAACAGCTGGGAAACCGGGCTCAAAAAAACGTCAAATGCTCTTGCGGTGCAGCCACTGTGACGCCTCCGCAGCATCGAGAAACAACTCGCACAACACTTCGCCGAGGGCGGGATGTCCACCCAGAAAATCGGCCTGCACAATCTGCAATCCCGGAAAACGCCGGCGCGCTGAAGCAATCTCTGCGGGAAGATCGGCGGTCACATGCACCCCAGGCAATAAAAAGAACGGTATCACTACCAGGCGCCGCACGCCTGCCGCATAGCAACTTGCCAACGCCGTGGCAAAATTCGGATCGCCATGCTCGAGAAAAGCGACGTCGACCCTGGTGTTAACCAGCCGCTGTCGCATTCGCAGCGCTGCGTCCCGTAAAACATCGACCGCCTGGGGTCTGCGCGAACCGTGTCCTACAATAAGCACGGCAGGATACTCGGTCATAGCCTCATCTCCTTCAGCCGTTCAACAGCTGCACGGTACTGCTGCCATCCTCGAAATAATCGACGATATTGAGACAGCCATAGGACTGCTCCAACCGGAAAACCGACTGCAGAGGCGCTCCGAGCGCATCAAGCAAAACGACCCGATTGACGGCACCGTGCCCGACGACCGCCACCTCTTCACGGGCATGCGCCGCGAGCATCGATTTCAGAGCCGGCAGCACACGCCGGGAAAGATCAAGCAGACTTTCGCCACCCGGTACCCGGTAGTGGACAATATCCTTGAGTCGCGCTTCCCACTGGCTGGGGAAACGCTGCTGCAGTTCCTGCCAGGTGATACCCTGCCATTGTCCGATGTGCAATTCACGCAAGGCCGCAAGGGGAACGGGGTCGAGCCCATGGGGTTGGCCAAGGAGGCGGGCACCTTCCATACAGCGGCTCAGATCGCTGGTGTAAACCGCCGCAAGGCGGAATTCTTCCAGACGTTTCTGCAAGGTCCGATACTGTTCCCACCCCAGGTGCGTCAGGGGCACCTCGCCTTGTCCGTTGTAACGATGCTCTTCGAATCCTTCCACCTGCCCGTGCCGCACCAGGTACAAACGGGTGCGACCGGAGCGATATTTTCTTCCGGGTTGTCGGTTTACCGTCTTTGTCACGCTCCCATCTCCTGCTTTACATCGATAAACGAGTCATGCAACTCACTCGGCATCGACAGTATCCGTTCCAGTCTCCTCAGCCTCATCCGACAGAGCGACCTCGATACGCTGCAGAATGTCCTCCCGGCCTTCCCGCGTCACGGCGGAAAAAAAAGAGAAAGCTTCCTGCGGCAGGCCGGTAGCCTCGAGAATCGGCCGGATCTGCCCCAAGCGCCGGTTCCTGGTGACTTTATCGACTTTGGTTATAACGGGTATAGTGGGAATGTTCAGCTCCTCCAACCAATCGAGCAACTGCAGTTCTTCCTCCCGAGGCACCCGGCGGATATCGAACAGCAGGATAACGGCTCTGAGGTTGGAACGCTCCTCCAGATAGGTACGTGCCATCCTTGCCCAGGCTTTTTTGACCGAAACGGGAACCTTGGCAAAACCGAAGCCGGGCAGATCGACCAGCATAAAGTGCCGGTTGACCTCAAAGAAGTTCAGCATCTGGGTGCGGCCGGGAGTGGAAGAAGTCCTGACCAGCCCGCGACGGTTGACCAGTACGTTGATGAGGGAACTCTTGCCGACATTACTGCGCCCGGCAAAAGCTATTTCCGGCAGTTCGCCGGGCGGATAGCCTTCGGGCCTGGCAGCCCCCTTGATAAATTCAGCGGATTTGATCTGCAAACTCGAATTCTCCATATTAAAGGTCGGGGCCTGAGTCAACCCGACCGCAGGCTCTTGCGAACGATACCCCATCAAAGAAACAAATTCAACAAAAGCAGGCAATTAGAGAATTGTATGCACACTGGAAAGCTGTCTCACTTGCCGACAGGCGGGAGATAGCGGCGCAACCGTGCGAAAACACGGTATCCCAACCGGGCCAATGCATGAATTCCCGGCAGCCCTGTCAGCTTCGCCAGACAAGGGTATAACGTCCCCGGCATTGTCTGCCACAGAGCACGGAAGGCATCCACGCCGACCAGGAACCGCCCCTTGACATCCATAACATGCATCTTCGCCATAAACTCCTTCCGCGAACGCCCGTAGGGTGCAGGATCGAAATCGGGCCGGCTGATATCGATAAAAATCAGTTTTGCGCCTGAAGTTTGTTTCCGGATAAACGCAATTTCCCGGGAACAGACAGGGCAGCCACCATCAAAGAATACGGTCAGGGGATATTCCGGACGCATCGTTGCGAACATGTTTTCTCCTTTGGCTGATCCGTTTACTGAAAGGATACCGCGCCTTGCCGACAAAAGTCCATGCACCCCTCTGCCTGCCCGCATGTGTTGACAAGCCCGACATTTGGGATAATTGTTAATTAGGTAGACTGAGTAGAAGGTTTCGCCCACGGGAAGGAGAATGCCATGCCCAAACTGACCGATTCCGCTGTTCAAGAGGCCATTAAAAACTCCCTGCAAACCGAAAAAAATGCCATGAACTTCTATCACATGGCGGCCTGTCACATGCAGCGGCCTCAGGCGAAACAACTTTTTGAGCTCCTTGCCAGCGAAGAACGGGAACATGCTCGTCATTTCTACGACCTCTACAAAGGATCGGATCTGCCACCTTTTGAAGAGTTCATGCAACAAACTCTAAAGGAGGACCAGGACTATATTCTGCAACAGGAAAAAGTCCTGCTCGACGACTTGCGCATACGCAAGGCCATGGAACTGGCCATGGAAAAAGAACAGGCGTTGGAAAAAGAACTCAGGGCCCTGGCGGACCGCATAGCAGACGAGGAAGTACGAAACATCTATCTGGACAATGCCGAATCGACGCGCAGGCACTTCCTGATGATCGAATCGGAATATGCCCACCTGATGGCCATGGTACACGAAACGGACATTGATACATTCGTAAGGGAATAAACCGTCCGCGCGGCAACACTGGTTTGCCGTTGTGGTAGAATATAAATGTAAGAAGAAATGCAAAAATAAAAAACCGGCATTGCGCGGTCTCATGCCAGAAGCCTTGTCTTCCCATCCGCCGGGCATCTTCGGAAAGGCGCGCCGAAGCGGGTCTGTAAATGAGCCGCCAGGCAACCCCGGAAAAGGACGACCTGTCGAATTGGCAAAAAGCTGACCGTGGCAATGCCGGCTTTTTCAGGCTCCAACGGCTACGCTCCTGACGTCTTGCGTCAGGGGCGTTTTTGCATCCGGTAATAACGATGCAAAGGATGCAGCATACCCCTTTCGATGTCATGCTGTATCAGCCGTGCCCATGCTTCTACATCCTCAAGCTGCAATTCCGTAAAACCGAGGCGCGTCATGGAAGAGTCAGGCTGCAGATAAGCAGGATCCCGAACGTAGTCGATGAAATAATCGAGACGCAGTTTTTCCAGGGCCAGCAACAAGTCGGGAGCCATGGGAAACGGATAGGGTGGCCCGGACCAGGCATCCACTGTCCGCAGGTCGCCAAAGGTATGGCAGGCAAGACAGGCCTCAAACGTCCGGTGATTTGCCAGTTCCCGGCGCACCGCAGATGACACTGCGGAAGGCTCGAACGTCAAGGGGCGCTCGGCATACAGGCGCGCATGGCATGGCTGGCACCGGTAGGTTTTCCACGGTTCCAGTCGATACCGTCCTGCAGGCGGGGTGAACCATGCCAGGCGCTGAAGAAAGTCGGCCACCAGCATCAGCTCTTGCGGCTGCAGACTTGGTTGTGCGAGGGGAGAGGTATAGCGCAGCATCATCAATGAGGTCATGGCCGGACGCAACCGATAGGGCGCGGCAAGATAACCCTCCAGCCAACCCCTCCGATATTTTGCCCGCCGCCAGGTCAGGCTCGGCGCATGTTCGGCCCCGAACCCCTCGATCTTGTGGCAGCCGCGACAGCGCGCCGCCTTGACCAGATCCCTGCCGAGGGTCAGACGCCTGCCGGCGTCCACCAGGTCGCCGGCCGCCCCGGAAACGGCCTCCCCTTCCTTCTGGGGCCGTTGATACTGCGCTTGCAGTTCCCGGCAGGCCTGTTCATCGCTGCACGGAATGACCCGGGAGACATCCGCATCACCGGCGAACCCCGCCTGGATCACCAGACTGCGCAAGGAAAAATCGACAAGTACCCAGCTTTTCTCCGGAATTTGATCGAATAGCTCCCGACCGTCGAACACATCGATAAGGTTATTACAATCCCTCGATGCGCGCGGATCGACATAGGCAAGGGTCACCCACGCGACCTGTCCTGCTTCGACAATCTTTTTTTCAACAAACATGGCCTGGGCGACATAGGCGATCCCCGGGCGGGCCTCGGAGACCAGGGCACCACCCTGTCTGGCAAAACCGAGCAACAAAACAAGACATACGGTCATCCATCTTGGAGTCTTCATCTTCATCTCCCGGAATTATTTGCTTTGCCCAACCTGCTTGATTTATATTGGAACCCACGTTTAAAGGTATCATACAAGGAGTGTGCTGCATGTCCCCTGCCATCGTTTCCATCTCCGCAAAAAGCGGCACCGGCAAAACCACTCTGGTGGTCAAACTTATCGCCGAATTGAAACAGCGCGGTTACAGGGTCGGTGCCATCAAGCACGATACCCACAACTTCTCCATGGACCGCGAGGGCAAGGATTCCTGGCGTTTCACCGAAGCCGGCGCCGACACCATGATGGTGACCTCCAGCGAAAAGCTGGCCATCATCAAGCAGAATCCCGAGCGGCGGGAACCACCGATACGGGAATCGATCGAACGCTATTTCGGCGACATGGACATCGTCCTGACCGAGGGCTTCAAAAAAAACGATTTCCCGAAAATCGAGGTTCACCGCAGGGAACGCAGCACCAGACTGCTCTACCGCGACGACAGCTACGACCCCACGTTGATAGCGGTGGCCTCGGATTCGCCGTTGCAGATCGACGTACCGGTTTTCGATCTCAATGACGCCGTATCCATCTGCGACTTCATCGAAAAACGCTTTCTCCGTCCGAGGTGATTCCCGCGGCAAAGACAACCATCGTGCCTGTTCATTTTTTCCGCTCCGGCATACCTGCCTTACTGATGCTGACCTTGTTGTTTTCCCTGGTGCACATCAGGGCCGGCCGGGGCAAGGAGTTTTCCATGTCCAAGCAACCTGTTCGCATCCTGGCCTTTGGTGACAGCCTGACAGCCGGTTGGGGGGTCGTCCCTCCCTCCAGCGTCCCCGCCTGCCTCGAAACGGCGCTGCGGGAGAAAGGAATCGCCGTCACCTTCATCAACGCCGGAATTCCCGGAGATACCACCGCAGGAGCCATCAAACGCTTCGAAGCAGCCCTCGCCTGCGATCCCGATATGGTCATTCTCGAACTCGGGGCAAACGACAATCTGCAGGCCATCCCCACCGACCGCACGGCAGCCAATCTCGATGCCATGCTCCAAGTCCTGTCCCAAAGAAACATTCCGACCCTGCTTGCCGGCATCTGCCTGCTGCGCGATCTCGGCTCGGAATACAATGCCGGATTCCAAGCCCTTTTCGAAGAACTCGCCACCCGGTACGAAGCCGTTTTTTACCCAGACTATCTTGCAGGGGTGGCCGGCAACCCGGAATATTTACAAAGAGACGGACTGCACCCCAACCTCAGGGGGACCCAGGAGATCGCACGTCGCTTGCTGCCGGTGGTCACAGATATGCTCGCAAACTTCGGGGAGCCCGGCGCGGACAAGCTCCAGCCTTGACAGGCCCCGGCGCGCGGTTATGGTTTAACATGAAGCAGCAGGGGCTCGGTGGTCGCAGGCTGCCGGACCTTGACCGAACTTTGGATCACGGGAGGATGTCATGAAAAAACTTCTGGCTTTGTGCTGTGCTTCTGTGCTTTTAGCCACCGGTTGCTACGGCCCCATGGGCCCCAAGGAGACCGGCGGCACCCTGATCGGTGCCGGCACCGGCGCTCTTATCGGATCGCAGATCGGCGGGGGCCGCGGCACCCTGGTTGCGGTGGCGGTCGGGACCCTGGCCGGAGCGCTCCTCGGCCAGGAGGTCGGAAGGTCCCTCGATCGTGCCGACCAGATCGCCATGCAGCAAAACGCCCAGTATGCCCTGGAATACACCCCCACCCGCCAGTCGACCACCTGGCGCAATCCCGATTCGGGAAATTACGGCAGCATAACTCCCATCGAAACCTACCAGACCCCCAGCGGTCAGTACTGCCGCGAATATTTGCAGAACGTCGTCATTGGCGGGCAACAGCAGCAGGCATACGGCACGGCATGCCGGCAACCGGACGGCAGTTGGCGTATCACCCGCTGACCCGGGAATCCCGGCGGACCTTTATCTACAGGTAGCCGCCCGGCCTCGTTCCTACAGGGAGATACATGGAGACAGCGACCCGACATCCAGCCTGCCCCGATCTTCCCGGGGACGTCTGCCGGATAGTGGAACAGAGTGACGAGACCATGATTCTGGCTCTCGAGGGGCGGCTCGATGCCGACGCCGTAGCCCTTTTATGGCATCCCCTTGTCGACTATATCGAAAAGGAGGCTCCACAAAATCTGTGCATCCAGGCGGATAAGATATCCTATTGCGACGGGGCCGGCATCGGGCTGTTGATGGAACTGGCACGCAAACAACGCAAGCGCGAGGCTCAGTTCAAGCTACGGGGATTGAAAGAAGAATTCGCTCGCCTGTGGTCCCTTTACCGCCCGGAAGACTTCCTGGAAATAGGCAGCAGCCGCCCCCACCCCTGCTGCCTGCCGGAAGAGGTGGGACGCCTGGCCTGCCAGGCCTGGCGGGGACTGCTCGATATGGTTTGTTTTACGGGCGAGTTGACTGTGGCACTGCTGCAGGCCGCCCGACATCCCCGCTCGATTCGCTGGCCGGAAGTCTGGCTGGTGGCGGAAAAAGCCGGCGTCAACGCCTTGCCTATCGTCGGCTTGATCAGTTTTCTCATCGGTCTGATCATGGCCTTCCAGGCGACCATTCCCATGCGCCAGTTCGGTGTCGAAATCTATATCGCCAACCTCACGGCGCTATCCATGCTGCGCGAACTCGGCCCCCTTATGACAGCGCTGCTGTTGGCGGGACGCTCCGGTTCCGCTTTTGCCGCGGAATTGGGGACCATGAAAATCAACGAGGAGATCGACGCCCTGACGACCATGGGGCTGGCGCCGGTCCCCTTTCTTGCCGTTACGCGGGTATTGGCGACCGTCATAATCCTCCCCCTGCTGAGTCTGTTCGCCAACCTGATGGGCCTGGTCGGCGGAGCGGTGGTGCTGCGTTCCCTGGGCTACCCCCTGATTACCTACATAAATCAGGTCAAGTCGGCGGTCAATCTGGTCGATCTTGCAGGAGGGCTGTTTAAAACTCTGGCCTTCGCCCTTATCGTAGCCGGGGTCGGTTGTCTTTACGGCCTCAAAACACGCCTCAGTGCCAGTGCCGTTGGCGATGCGGCCACCCGGGCGGTGGTCTCCGGCATCATCCTGATCGTGATCGCCGACGGCCTGTTCGCTGTGATTTACTATTTTCTGGGGATCTGAAAAACATGCCGGAAAAAGTACAGGATACGGTAATCGAGGTTAAAGATCTGGCGGTCGGTTATGGCGACAGCGTGGTTCTGAGGGACATTTCTTTCAACGTCGATCGTGGAGAGATCTTTATCATATTGGGGGGATCGGGATGCGGTAAAAGCACCCTGCTGAAAAACATGATCGGACTTTATCGGCCACTGGCGGGACAAGTCCTGATCAACGGTCGCGATATGGCAACAGCCGAAGGAACCCGGCGCCGTGAGCTTCTACGCTCTTTCGGCGTCATGTATCAAAGCGGTGCCCTGTTCGGATCGCTGACCCTGATGGAGAACGTACGCCTGCCCCTGGAAGAATTTACCGAACTGCCCGACCGGGCCATGGATCTGATCGCCGTCATGAAACTGGAAATGGTCGGTCTGGGGGGATACGGCCACTATATGCCGTCGGAATTGAGCGGTGGCATGCGCAAGCGCGCAGCCATTGCCCGCGCCATGGTGCTCGATCCGCAAATCCTGTTTCTGGATGAACCGACGGCCGGCCTCGATCCCGTCATATCGGCAGAAATGGACCAGCTCATTCTGCAACTGGCGGAAAGTCTGAACATGACGTTCGTCATCGTCACCCACGAACTGCCCAGCATCTATGCCATCGCCGACCGGGTCATCATGCTCGACCGGCAGGCCAAGGGCATTATCGCATCCGGTCCGCCGAAACGGTTGCGCGATGCCAGCGAGAATCCCCGAGTGCAGGCCTTTTTCCGCCGGGAAGCGATCCCGGAAGTCGTCCAAGAGGAAAGCGAATCCTCCCATGAGTGAACGAGCCAACTATCTCAAAATCGGACTTTTCGTTATCTGCGCCATCACCATTGCGGCAACGGCAATCATTGTACTGAGTGCGGGAAGCCTGTTCCAGAAACAGATCCTGGTCGAGACCTATTTCGACGAATCGGTGCAGGGCCTCGATATCGGTTCGGCAGTAAAATTGCGCGGTGTTCAGGTCGGTAAGGTTGAGGCCATCACCCTCGTCGATTCGATCTACCATACCGACAAACGTTACGTGCTGGTGCGCATCGCCCTGCTGTCGCGCTCCCTCGGACGTACGGCCAAGGTCATTCAACAAGGATTGCAGGAGGAAACCGATCAGGGACTGCGTTTCCGCATGGCTTTTCAGGGCGTAACGGGGCTGGCGTTTCTGGAAGCCGATTACCTGCCGCCCGAGCAGGCCCCTTGCCTGGAAATCGACTGGGAGCCGGCCTATCCCTACATCCCCTCGGCGCCAAGCACCATCACACGCTATACCGAGGCCATCGACAAAATCCTTAAAAGACTCGACAGCCTTGACATCGCAGGGCTGAGCGGAGGCATCGAGCAGGCCATCAAGGCTCTCAACCGGGCCATGGAGCAAGCCCATGTGGCCCAGATCAGCGATCAGTCCGTGGCTCTGCTGAAAGAGCTGCGCGCCACCAATAAACATATCGACGCCTTGCTGGCCAGCGGCAGGGCGCCCCTGCAACAGTTCTTTGCCACGCTCCCGGAACTGTCCAGCTCCCTGACGCGCAGTTCCCGCCAACTCGAGAATCTGGCCACCGAACTCCCCAGGGACCTGGCTCCCCTCGGCCAAAGTCTGCGGCAGATGAGCGCCCTGCTGACCGCCGAGCAGCAAACCATCGAAACCACTCTGGAAAACTTCCGGCAGACCTCGGAGAACCTCCTCGATATGTCCGAAAATGCCCGCGCCTATCCGTCCCAGGTGATTTTCGGCGCGCCGCCCGCCCCCGTGGAGCCCCGGTGATGAATTCGATACCGTTCCGGTCCTTATTGTTTCTGCTGCTGACCGCATGTGTTCTGGGCGGTTGCATGCGTCTCGCCCATCGGCCGCCGGCAAAAACCAGTTACGTCTTATCGGCACCACGACCTGCAAAAGCGCCATCAGCCGTCGGTTCAGCGATTTTGCAGGTGGTGCCCATGCGTATTTCACCGCGGTTTAACGGCCGCAGCTTTGTCTACCGGCAAAGCCCGTCGCAATATCAAACGGATTTTTACCATGATTTTCTGGTAGCGCCGGCCAACCTGGTGCAGGAAGAGGTGGTGCACTGGTTGTCGGACAGCGGATTGTTTGCAAGCGTCAGTTCGTCAGCCGGCCCGCTGCCGCCCGATTTTCTGCTGCAGGGACGCATCACCGAATTATACGGTGATTACAGCTCGAAATCCCCATCGGCCAGACTCGCCATCTCATTCATGCTGCTCGACCGACATACCACAGACCATCCCGTCCGGCTTCAGCAGGACTACCACAGTGACGTCCCGCTGGCCGGCCATGAAACCGAAGCCCTGGTTGAAGCATGGAACGCCGGCCTGACGGATATTCTAAACAGACTTGAAGAGGACCTCGGCAACACCATGCTCACCATCGATGCAACGTCGAACCGGGGCGGATAAAAGCTCGCTCGACGGCAGACCCCGTTCAGATTTTTCCGGGTTTCTTTTTTTTGCTCCAGGACTGGAAAAATCCCCCGAGACGCCGCCCCCAAGGCTTGGGCATGATCAACTGAATGGCTGCGCGGGTGGCACGAATCCCCAAAGGGCGGAAATACAGACTGATACGGGTCCGATCGACCAGGCCCTGAACCGCCCGCTTCAATTCTCCAGCAAGGCCACGGTCAAGAGCCTCCTGATAATGAGAAGCGATATCGGCATATTTGAAAAACGGGAGAGCATCGATATCTTCGACCAGATGGCGGGTATCCCGAAACACCCGAAACCGGTCCAGACGGCCGAGCGATTTCAGGACAACCATGCAGCGCAGGCATTTTTCGCAACGCCCGCAATTCTTTTCACATCCCTGGTCGATACAGACCCTCAGGTAATTCTGCGCCAGCGGCTCGTCCATGATGGCACGCAGCTTATCGTTTCGGGAGACATCTTCCCCGAAATGCACAAACTGTCGTCGCGCCGACGACCACAGATGATCCGTCAGCCAGTGGGTGGCATGGGGCACATCGTTTTTCCGATGGATAGTCGAGGAAACGATGACATGGCTGATCTGCGGCAACACATGACCGACGGCCGCGAGCAAACCGATCTGATTATCCCGGATACGCCGCCCGGTCAGCGGGTGCCTGCGAAAATTGGTCCGCACAACGATCAACCGCATGCCCTGTTCGGCAGCCAGACGGCGCAACCTTTCCTCGACCGCCATCGCCGGCTCGGTCCGATCCAGAGGCAGGTCGAAACCATGGATCCAGACCAGGTCCCGCACCGGAAACTGGTCTCGGAGCAAGGTATAAAAGGCATCGACCCCACCGGAGAAAAGCAGCGCATGCCGCTGCTCTGACGGCCGAGACAACGCTACCCTTGGCGCCAGAATCTCTGCGGGGCGGTAACCCCACCAGTCCTGGAAAATCTCCATGGCTTTGGCAACCTGCTTGCACCAGAAATCATCGAGGGAAGTATCGATCCGCACGTCCATTCCCGCCAACATGGCCGGCATAATCCCGGCCGCGGCAAACGCCTCGGGAGAGGGATGCAGCGGCAAATCCGGACTTTCGAACCATAAACTATCTCCGCCAACGGAAGCACTGACGCGCCAGCCGGTAGCTGTTTTTTCCCTGCTCGGTTGGCTGATGCTCAAAAAATCCATACGGGGACGTTCCTCCTGCAGAATAAGCCCCGGCGACTTTTCTCTCCGGGCCGATAATGAATCCATACTACACAGCACTTATCTGCGCCCCTTTTCCCTATGACGCCCCCCCCTTAGCACACCGGCCAGACGCTGTCTCCAAGGCAAGGGCAGCAGCAGTGCAGAGACAGTCAAAGGCACGCGACGCCCCAAAACCTGCAGAGGCTTTAGCCTTCGGGAACGCACCATAAGGGCCTTGACTGCCCGTGCCAGATCGTCAGGCAAGCCAAGACGCAGGGGGTCTTCGTAAAAAGGCAGAACATATTGGGGTTCTTTCAGAAAGGACAATCGGTCGATACGACTTGCCATGCTGAGCCCGGAAAGATCGAAGGTGCGGAAAGTTGACAGACAACCGGCTTGTTCCAACACCAGCATGGTGCGCAGGCATTTTTCACACACCCCGCAATTTAATGCACCGGTGTCCTGCAAACACACCCTCAGATGCTGCCGCACCAACGGTTGTTCCATGATCGAACGCAACTTGTCGTTACGCATGACATCGGCACCGAAATGAACGATTTGCGTTTCGTTCGATGACCAGAGGGGATCGATATCCCAGCGCGAAGCGCAGGGACGTTCGTCGCTAAGCGATATGCTGGACGATACCACCAGCTCATCGACCCCCGCCAGCAGGTGCCCGATGGCCGCCAGGGCACCGCCGAAGGCATGCCGGTAGCGACGCCCGGCTACCGGGTGCTGGCGCAGATTGGTACGGACCACCACCGCCTGCCGACCACAGGCTGCCGCCACCTCGCGCAGCGTTTTTTCCATCAGGCGCGCCCGAGACTGGTCGGCAAGAGGAATATCGTACCCGTGGACAAAAACCAGGACCTCCGCCTCAGGTCCCTGGAAAAGGCTGTGGAAAGCATCGACCCCCGCCGAAAACAACAGGGCCCGGCGCCCCTCCTTGCCCTTGGCTGCAACATGCTGAGAAGCGGTGTGCAGGGCGATTTTCCCATATCCCCACCATCGGTGAAAATACTGCTGCAGCCTTTCTGCACCATGCATCCACCGGGCATCCAGACCATCGCTGAAAGTCAGATCCCGCCCCAATGCCATGGCCGGAACCAGCAGGGCGCTGGCAAATGCCTCAGGCGCAGCCCTGAGGGAACCGTCCGTGGTTTCAAACCAGACGGAGCCGCCATCGACCGCAGCTGTTACCCGGGCATAACCCGGACCTCGCTCGCATCTGATGGGCCCCACCTCGACAGGTGCCTTCTTAGGATTTTTCATACATCATGCCCTGAAAGTCGCGATTTCCCGAACGGTCCCTTCGATAAACTGACGTCCGTGCATTTACGGCGATAAACCACATGCACAAATTCCGGATAATCCCGTTGTTCTTCGACTGACCAGTCCTCATGGTCGTAATCGGGGAACCGGCAATCGCCTGCGTAGTCTTTCTTGATCCAGGATACGGACATACGCCCGGCAACAGGAAGGGCCTGGCGATAAATTTCGTAGCCGCCGATAAAAAAAACTTTGCCTTTGAGACGTTTGGCCCGTTCCACTGCCTGGGAAAAATCGCGACATACGATCACCCCGGCGACCGGTTTCATACTGCGACTCACGACGATGTTGGTCCGTCCCGGCAAGGGTTTGCCGATCGACTCAAAGGTTCGCCGCCCCATTATCAGAGCATGTCCGAGGGTCATATTGCGGAACAGGGCAAGGTCTTCGGGAATATTCCAGGGCAAATGCCCGCGGCGGCCGATAACCCGCTCGGCAGTCATGGCCACCATGATAATCATATCCTTTATATCCATGCAGCCCCGTCTATCGCCACTCACCGAGACGCACGGTTTTGGCGTTTTTAATGAGTTGAATTTTTCGACGGAATTGTAACACAGGTGGCGAGTATAAAAAATACGCAATCCAGAAAAAACCACGTCTTGATTGTCAGCTTGCATCCGTTTTCTTTCCAACCGTCGCAAGATATATGACAAAGGCTTCTTCTTCATTCAGTCCCAGCAGATTATTCAGGGCATCGTCGTCAAAGGCCCCTACGGCACATGTTCCGGCATCGATAGTTTCTGAAGCGAGGTAAAGATTCTGACACACGTGTCCGGCGTCGAGATGCAGGTAACGATACCCCCGCTCCCCGTAACGCCACGTCATTCGATACGGCACGGCGACCCACAAAAAGGCCACCGCGCAATGCATGATCATGGCCTGACCGAAACAGGCGGCAGCGAATCGACCCGCCAGATCGGGTTGAATCGAGATGACTTCCAACTGGTGCTCTATCGGCAGGTATCGATAAATGCCCGCGTCGAGTTCTCCGACACGATTGATCAGAAGCACCGTCTCGAAGGCGTGCCTGGCCCCTGCAGAAGGCACGGTACGCAAGGTAACCTGATGCCCGTATATGAGTTTGATCCCCTGTGTAACCCAGAGCAGGTAAGACAATTCCGCCAGACTCAGGGCTTTTTCGGCATATTCGCGCACACTGGCGCGCTGCGTGATCAGATTGCGGATATCGACCAGGTTCAGCGGCGTCTCGCCTGGGTGGGGCAAGGAAATGACGGGGTTGATCTTCTGATGCGGCCAGGTCAGGGGTGGTTGGACAAAACCCTTTTGCTGATCGCTGATTTCCAGATACTTGTGCTTGGTTTTTTCGATAAAATCCCGGCCTATTCCTGGTTTCACATCGCCCCCCACGGTTGGTACCCCCTCAAAAAGCGGCATCGACTGTATGAATACCGTCGTTCTCGAACAAAACCGACCACATTGACGAAACGCCTGCTTAAATTATACGGGGTGTAGCTTTTAATTCAAAAGCGGGGTCGCCCAGTTACTTGCCGAAGCCGATCCGGTTGATACAATGTCAACGTATTTCCACAAGCACCTTCAACAAAAACCTGGCCCGGGTACAGCAGAAGTCTTCATGGTTGAAGCGGGCCAGAGGATGACAACCTCCAAGGCAGTTCCAATGTCCACCTTTGCGAAAGGAGCAGATCATGAAACAGGACCAGCATCACATTCTCGGCATCCATGTGGATGATCGCATCAAACGGGCATCAGATGTCCAACAGCTTCTTACCGACTACGGTTGCAATATCAAAACCCGCATCGGCCTGCATGAAGTAACCGGAAACTTTTGCGCGGGATTTGGGCTGATTCTTTTGGAAATGATCGGCGAAACGGGAAAAATAGGCGAGCTCGCCAAAAAACTCGAGGCTATCGAGGGGGTATCCGTGCAGCAGATGGTCTTCGACCATCCGTAAACACAAACGGCAAAGAGGGCGGGGATACCTTCCCCGCCCTTCTTTGCAGCAATGTCGTTATGCAGTCTCGGTCAATCCATGACCTGGCCATCCAGAAACGACCAATGGCGATACTTGCGCGGCATGTGACTGCCCACTGCGCCGATGATCAGCGCTGCCCACATCAGCGGCACGGCATATTGAAGCCATGCATGCAAAACAGCGACGCAGGCTATATGCAGCATAACCATGACACCGCGCCCCTGGTAAGGCCAGCGCCAGCTGTGGTACACCTCCGAAGCCACCAGCCCAAGCCCCGTGCCTACCGTCCACCATGCCCAGTAATGAAGCTCGGACAAAGGCTGTTTGAAAATGACGCCGCCGAGCAACACACCGGCAACCCCGATATGCAAACTGCGCAGCCCTATATCAACCCCGCGCGCCCAGCCGGCGCGTTTATGCCTGGGAGCTTGCTGCTGCCCATTGTCATTCATATCCTTACCTCCCACGGAAATACATAATCATCGTTTTTGCCCGCCGCACATTCTTACACCAGATTGCGGTGACAAAGCAACATTACATACAGTTGCCCTCCCTTTCTCACCTCCAAAAAGAAGCCCCGCCTTTACGGCAGGGCTCAGGTTTGCGCAACAATAACGAAACTGCCTTATGTCAGACTGCGGAATTCTGCGGTTTGACCACCAGGTCGCCATCCTGTTCGTCGACAGTAATCGTGGCATCCTCGCTTATATCGCCACCGATCAGAGCCCTCCCGATACGGGTTTCGAGATGGTGCTGCAGGTAGCGTTTAAGCGGCCTTGCTCCATATACCGGATCGTAAGCCTCGCGGGCGATCAAATCGCAGGCTGCATCGGTTATTTCGAGCCCGATGCGCCGACCGGCCAGACGCTTGCGCAGATCTTCCGCCAGCAGATGAATGATCTGTTTGATCTCTTCTCGCGACAGGGGCTTGAACATGACAATGTCATCCACACGGTTGAGAAATTCCGGGCGGAAATGGTGCCTCAACTCATCCATGACCGCCTTGCCCGCTTCTTCGCGGATTTCTCCTTCAGGGCTGACCCCCTCAAGCAGATATTGCGAACCGATATTGGAGGTCAGGATAATCACCGTGTTTTTAAAATCGACGGTACGCCCCTGGGCATCGGTCACCCGACCGTCATCCAGAATCTGCAGCAACACGTTGAATACGTCATTATGCGCCTTCTCGATCTCATCGAAGAGAATGACCGAATAGGGCTTGCGCCGCACCGCTTCGGTCAGTTGCCCCCCTTCTTCATAGCCGACATAGCCTGGGGGCGCACCGATAAGACGGCTGACGGTGTGCTTCTCCATATATTCGGACATGTCGATGCGCACCATATTATCCTCGCTGTCAAACAGTGCCTCGGCCAGGGTTCTGGCCAGCTCGGTCTTGCCGACCCCCGTCGGGCCGAGGAAGATGAAAGAACCGATGGGGCGGCGGGGATCCTTGATCCCGGCACGGGCGCGTATCACCGCATCCGCCACCAGTTGTACCGCCTCGTCCTGACCGACGACCCGCCGATGCAGCAACTCGTCGAGCTTCAGCAGTTTCTCCCGCTCGCCTTCGACCAGCCGGGTCACGGGAATACCGGTCCAACGGGAGATGATTTCGGCGATTTCTTCCTCGGTGACCTCCTCCCGCAGCAGCCGTGGGCCGTCACTTTCATCTTCAGTCTCCCCTTCCCGTTCGTGCAGACGGCGTTCAAGATCCGGCAAACGTCCATGTTTGAGTTCGGCCGCCTTGTTCAGATCGTAATTGCGTTCGGCCACCTCGATCTGTTGACGTACCTGCTCGATCTCCTCACGCAGGCTCTGCACATCCTTGATCGACCCTTTTTCCTTATCCCACTGGGCTTTGAGCACATCGGCCTGGTGTTTCAGATCGGCAAGTTCCTTACGCAGGGTTTCCAGGCGAGCTTTGCTGGCCGGATCCTTTTCCTTTTTAAGGGCTGCTTCCTCGATCTCCAACTGCATGACACGACGTGTCACTTCGTCGAGTTCTGCCGGCAGAGAATCGATTTCAGTGCGGATGGTTGCGCAGGCTTCGTCGACAAGGTCGATGGCCTTATCCGGCAAAAAGCGGTCGGAAATGTAACGGTTGCTCAGCGTGGCAGCGGCCACCAGAGCATTATCCTGGATACGCACGCCATGAAAAACCTCAAACCGTTCCTTGAGCCCACGCAGAATGCTGATGGTGTCCTCCACCGTCGGCTGATCGACCAGCACCGGCTGGAAGCGCCGCTCGAGGGCTGCATCCTTTTCGATGTATTTACGGTATTCATCCAGGGTTGTGGCGCCGATGCAGTGCAATTCACCGCGTGCCAGCATCGGTTTGAGCATGTTGCCGGCATCCATGGAACCTTCGGCCTTGCCTGCTCCGACAATGTTGTGCAACTCGTCGATAAACAGCAGAATGCGTCCTTCGCTGGAGCGAATCTCATTAAGTACGGCCTTCAGGCGTTCCTCGAACTCCCCGCGGAACTTGGCGCCGGCAACCAAGGCTCCCATATCGAGAGCGAACACGGTCTTGTTCTTCAATCCTTCCGGAACGTCGCCGCGCACAATCCGGTGCGCCAGTCCTTCGACGATGGCGGTTTTGCCTACCCCCGGCTCCCCGATCAGCACCGGATTGTTCTTGGTCTTACGCGACAGAATGCGAATGACCCGGCGGATTTCCGCATCGCGGCCGATAACCGGATCGAGTTTGCCTTTCTGCACTTCCTGCACCAGATCCCTGCCGTATTTTTCCAGAGCCTCGTAGGTGCTTTCGGGATCGGGACCGGTTACCCGCTGGTGCCCGCGAATGGCGGTCAGCGCTTCCAGCAATTTGTCGCGGGAAATATTGAACTGTTTCAGGAGCTTGCCAGACGCCGTCGATTCTCCCTCTTCGGCCAGGGCCAGCAGAAGATGCTCTACACTGACATACTCATCGCGCAGATGCTTGGCTTCCTCTTCGGCCTTGAGAAGCAACCGGTTCAGGCGCTGAGTGACATAGATCTTCCCGCCTTCAACGCCCGGTCCCGAAACGCTCGGACGACGGTCCAGTTCTTTCTTGACACCGGCAGCCAGGTTAGCGACCTGCACATCCATCTTTTGCAGCAGCCGCGGCACCAGTCCGCCTTCCTGTCCCAGCAGGGCCGCCAGCAAATGCTCCCCGTCGACTTCCACATGACCGCGTTTCAGGGCGATATCCTGTGCGGCCTGCAAAGCCTCCTGGGTTTTTTGGGTCATTTTGTTGATATCCATAAAGATGCCATCTCCTTCCTGCAACCTGGCTGCGACTTGCTTCTTTCCGAATTAAAACCTGACTCAGCGGGGGTGCGCCCCCGCTCGGCCCGGATACGCCTCTAAAGAATGGGCGGGAAACGCCCCTTATTACCGGCCTGAGATGGGTTCCCTCCGCAGCGCAGAGGGAACCGGTCACTAATCACCCATTACTAATCACTTGCATCTCTTATCTCAAACCTCTGGCTTTGAGCTTTGACTCACTCCCCCGCTGTAATCTCAATACGGCGGGGTTTGGCTGTCTCAGCCCGCGGCAACAGAAGGTTAAGCACACCGTTGGCATAGGAAGCCGTTACTTTTTCCTGATCGATACCTTCGGGGATCCGGAATTGGCGATAAAAATTGGCGAGAGTGAATTCCCGATAGATATCCTCGGCTGGTTTCGCGGTCTTGACCCGTCCTTCAATGGTAAGAATACCCTGCTCCAGGTTGATTGTCATATCTTCCCGTGCCACACCGGGCATATCAATGAACATGCTCAGTCCGTCGACTCCTTCGAGAATATCGACCACCGGCACGGTATAACGTTCGGGAGCTCGCGTTTCTTCACGGCTGAGAGCTTCTTTTTTTCCTTTCTCGGTTACGGCGATGTTTTTATCGGTCATGGTGATACTCCTCACATGTGGAAAATTCATCGATTAAGCGGTTCGTACTGTGGTTCAGGCCACGTCGACGTTGATTTTTTTCGGACGGGCCGCGGCCGCTTTGGGCAGGGTGATGATCAACACCCCGTTTTTGCAGCTGGCCTTGACCAGGTCGGCATCGACATCGACCGGCAATTCCAGGGTACGCACGAACTTTCCGTTGTCACGCTCGCGGCGATGCCAGGTGCGGTCTTTATCATCGACTGCGGCACGTTCCCCGCTCACGGTAAGTACATTTTCCTGTACCGTGATATCGAGTTTTTCAGGTTCGATGCCGGGTACCAGTACTTCGACATAGAGCGTTTCCGCATCTCCGTACAGATTCATGGGAGGTTGACGCCGCAAGCTTCGACCGGCCTGGAAGGCCGGTCCGAAAAGCCCCCGCCCACCGAAGCCACGGAAAGCTTCATCGATTTCACGACGGAGATTTTCCATTTCTCTGTACATATTCCACATAGCCATATGATCCTCCTTAAAGATGGGTTGTGATGGATTCCGTTTTGTTGTTTTCACACCCTCCTTAATAACAACCATCGTGCCAACTTCAAGGAACAAAAAATATCACCATGATTTCGAACACTTAGATTCAGATATAAAAATTTAAGCCCACTTGCGACGTCGCCAACATGTGTCGCAAGATTGATTTGCGACGTCGCAAACAGGGGAGTGCGACATTTCTCAATCATTCTTCCAGGTCCGCACGGGACAATCCCAGCTTGTCAAGGTAGCGATAAAGGGTCGCGCGATGCACGCCAAGCCTGCGGGCGGCATCAGCCAGATTACCGCCGGCATCTCGATAGGCACGGTGAATCTCCTCCTCTGTGAGATTGGCTGGACGAGTCGAGCGCCCCCCCTCTTCTCCAGCGTAAAATTCGGCCTCAAATACGGGGGAAAACTCGGACTCCGCCTTGGTCCTCTCCATGCGCTGCGCACCTTGCGGAAGAAGAACCGCTGGCAAAGAAGACCTCCCTGCCCCATGACCATCCCTTACTTCCGCCAGAAAATCCTGACGCTCCCTGATCCACTCACCAAAGGCACGCGCCCCGATGACATCGGCCTGGGTCTCGACAAACACCCGCTCCAGAACATTTCGCAATTCCCGGACGTTCCCCGGCCACATATAGGCCTGCAAAAGGCTTACGGCCTCCGGCGTAAGCCTGTAAATGCGGCGTCCGTATTTGCGCGCAAATATTTTCAGGAAATGCTCGACCAGATAGGGGATATCTTCAATCCGATCGCGAAGAGGCGGCAGGTGAATACGCAATACTGAAATGCGATGATAGAGATCGGCGCGAAACCGTCCCGTGCCGACCGCCTGCTCGAGGGGCACATTGGTCGCAGCCAAGATGCGCACATCGACTTTCTGCTCACGCTCCGCGCCAACCCGCTCAATCGTTCCCTCCTCCAACACCCGCAGCAATTTGGACTGGGTATTCAGGGGCATATCACCTACTTCATCGAGAAACAGAGTTCCACCGTCCGCCCGCTCGAAACGTCCCCGATGACTGCGCAATGCGCCGGTAAACGCCCCCTTTTCATGACCGAACAGTTCAGACTCGAGCAACTCTTCGGAAATCGCCGAACAGTTGACGGCTATGAAAGGAGCGTCCGAACGCAGGCCTTGATCGTGCAACGCCCGGGCCACCAACTCTTTGCCGGTTCCGGTTTCGCCCGTAATGACGACTGCGGCATCGGAGGGAGCATACATGGCGATCTTCCGAAAAACCTCCCGAATGGCTGGACTGTTACCGACCATCCCCCGGAACGAAACCGGCTCTTCCTTACCTGCGACAGCGATTCGCCGGAAGACAACGGCCACCATCCTGGCTTTAAAATCGTCATCAAGCCCCAAAGGTCTCACATCGACAGACCACAGACCATGCGGCGCGCCAAGTCGCAGCCTTATATCCAGCATAGCCCGACCGACGGAGACGGCATCCTGTGCCAGCACCTCCAGAGACGGAACCGAGCCGCTAAACACGTGGTCGGCAAACCGTCCCACAGCCAGGGAAGCGTCCAGTCCGAGCATCTTGACCAGAGAATCGGACATGGCCTTCACCTGCCAACGATGACCGGGGCCTTCGGCAAGAATGAGATCCGGCGCAGGCACCGGCAATGCCCCTCGACTCCGGCCTTCGATCTCCTCTGTCATAGACACAACCTCCCTGAAAACAGGCGCCGCCCCTCAGCCCCCTTGACTGCAATGTAATCAGACATCCGACGGTTCGCAACCCGCCTTCCGGCCTTCAAACCACCCGAACCCGGTAAAGAAAAAGCCGCCCGCATTTTGCGGACGGCTTTGGGAGACGCTCATTCCCACAGTCGAAAAATCAACCGCAGGCCCTGCCACGCAGGGACTCGGATTCCATGCCCATGTCGCTGGCCGGATCCCGATGGCGGGGGTTTGCCGCAAATCCGAGATGGCGACGAGCGCGCGCCATGGCGATCAGCGGGAAATAATGCCGATACATATTGTAATTGATCATAAAACCGCGTGCCAGCTCACACCCCTGGTCGAGAGTGGAACCCGCCTCCTTGAGATTGGTTCGCTCGCCGACACCGTATCCGGGGAAACCGGTCCCGGTGTACTGCGGCTCATCCCATGATCCGGACTTCTGGTGCGTTAGCAGGTAATCGAGTCCCCTGCGAATAACCTCATCGTAGTCATGACCGCCCAAAGCCACCAGGGCCATCAACGCCCAACCGGTCTGAGAAGCCGTACTGACACCTCGGCCACGCTGGCTGTCGTCCATGTAGGAGGCGCAGCTTTCCCCCCATCCGCCATCGGCATTCTGATGATCGACCAACCAGTCTGCCGCACGCAACACGTAAGGAGCTCGCATATCTTCGCCGATGGCCGCCAAAGCCGGCAACACGGCACCGGTGCCATAGATATGATTGACCCCCCAGCGCCCGAACCAGCTTCCTTCGGGCTCCTGCTCACTGCGGATATATTTAAGAGCCCTGGCCACAACCGGATCGTGCTTGTCCCGGCCAAGGGCTGCGAGCGCCTCTATCACATGGGCTGTTACATCTACACTGGGAGGGTCCAGAACCTCGCCGAAATCACAGAAAGGAATCTTGGTGACAATGACACTGTCATTGTCGCGATCGAAAGCCGCCCAGCCACCATTCTTGCATTGCAGACCGAGAAGCCACTCCTCGGCGCGTTCAAGAGCGGCGTCGACCGCCGAGGTATCTTTGAGATGGCGCCGGGCCTCCGTCAGCACCACCAGAGCCAAAGCCGTATCGTCCACGTCGGGATAAGCGGTATTGGCCCGCTCGAAAGCCCACCCGCCGGGACGCACACCACGCACCTTGACCTGCCAGTCTCCCCAGGCAGTAATCTGCTTGCCGAGAATCCAGTCGAGCGCGGGGCCCATCATGGGCGTATCTTCAAACGTACGACCGCTTTCGAACAGTGCCAGCAGGGAAAACAGCGTATCCCACACAGGCGATTCACTGCACTGCAGATAGGTACCGCCGTTCTTCTCGTAGGCCCAGGGGGGGTTAAAAGCGTCCAGGCCCTTGCTGACCACGGGATGATGGAGCCCGTAGCCTTCCACATTGAGGGCAATCAGCGAATAGATGAGCGGCGGCTGAATGCCCCCCCACCCACCATCGTAATCCTGATGTCGGACGATCCATTCAAGGCACAGACGCACAGCCTTTTCGCGACCGAACTGCATCGGCAGGCGGTTGTATTTTTTCAGAAACCAGTCGACCACCATGAAAAACCGCTCGGCCAGACCTTTTTCGGCATCCGGCAGACTGTAATCCGCTTTTTCGCGCCCCTCGGGAAACAACTCATGCAGGCGGCTCTCGGGAGCAAGCGGCTTAACGGGCCGCCGCACCGACAGAATACTCAAAGGAACGAGGGTGGCGCGCGCCCAACAGGCAAAATCATAAATATTAAGCGGACACCATGACGGCAAATATATTATCTCGGGAGCCAGAGCGGGAGTTTCATCCCAGGGCCATTCACCGATGAGGGCCAGCCAGTAACGCGTAAAGACGCGCACCTGTCTGAGTCCGCCATGCTCGAATATCCAGCTGCGAGCCTTGATCAGGCGTTCATCGTCAGCGCCGAAACCGGCCGCACGCAACGCAGCATAAGCCTCTACCGTGGCGTTGATATCCCCCGCCGGAGCGTCGTAATATACTGCCCACGAACCGTCTTCACGCTGCTCGTTGAGTACAGCCCGCACCACATTTTCGTATTTGGGGTCGTCTTTGACTCCGAGCAAATGCATGGCCAGAAGCCACTCGGCTTCGATACACGAGTTGGACTCGAGCCTGCCGACCCAGAACCCTTCTTCATCCTGGTTATCGGCCAGCCATTCGATGGCGCGATTTATACCATCATCCAGCTCAATTGCGGTATTTGCTCCAGAGTTCAGCTGCCGAATGACGCTCAATGGATGAATGCCTCCTGTGTAGTACTTCACAACAAATCACCAAACGCTTGCAAACGCACGTGAATCCGATCGGAACGCTCAGCCATACCTACAGGCTGACAAACCTTGCGATTCACTTGTCGAATATTAATGCAACCCATATACCAAACTGCAGCCCCCTCTGACAAACCGTCGCATAACAGAAATGCCGCTTTTTCTTCATTGCAAAGAAAAAGCGGTGATGCCGGTAACGGGAAATGCTGCAGTTGTTTATCAAAGAAATTCAGGTAGGAAACACCGATGCATCGCCTTTCGGAAACGGTTGTTTCCTTCCCCCGCGAACAAACGAATTCGGGAGAAAACCATACCGGACTCCCATCTGGTGCCTACTTGACAGGTTTTCGGCGAAATAACCGGGAATCGTTCCCCGCACCCCGAATTATACCCGCTTGGATAGAATCGATCACCTGATCGATTCCTGTTATCTGGCTTTCACCCGCAATCGACACTTTCCCACTGTGGCGGCGCCAATCCGCGGACTTGCTCGTGCGGCGTACGGATCTACGCGTCCGCACCCCCCTTTGATTTCCTTGCCACAAAGAAAAACTCCACGGTTCCCATATGAAAACCGTCTCTCATGCCACGATCAGCAAAAATGGTTTCAACTGCCTTATCTTATCCGAAAATTCGTCACAAAAAGCAACCCCGGCAAAAATCACAAGCTCCGGCATGGTCGGGCACAATGACTTGCATGGGGTTTCCTGTCTTTGTAATCACACCCTGACAAGATTGAAATTCAATCTTTTACCAATATTACAATGATTACAAAAAAAAGTCAACTTTTTCAATGTCACACCATTCTCATATAAGAGCGGTGATATCGCATTGCCGGCAAAACCAGCCGATTATTCCCGAAAAACCGACATAAAGGCACATTTTACGCCTGATAAAATCTCCACGCAACCCTTTATTTTGTCTGCCAACTTCCCGCATCCGGCCGGTCAGAATTTCCGGAAGATCCTGCAGCTTCCTCGAGCGCCGGCTCACGGGCCGACGCCCCCCTGTAAAAACAAACAATTGTTGGAGTTACGAACTTAAGGTCTATAATGTAAACAGACAGGAAGCGTTGGTGTCTCATAGTTGAGTTCCGACACCTTAACCAACTGCCATAGAGAGGCAATGATGACTGATATGCTCGAAAAAGCCAAGCGCATCGCCCTGGCCGACCCCCACCTGTCCCAATTCGACATTCATATCGAAGGCAATGAACTGCACCTGTGCAAAGAAGGCGAATGTTTCGCTCGAATGATTACCGGCGATTCGCCAAACCAGTGGCGTATGGCCTATTTTCACAATCTGGAACGCTGGGAATATATCGATTTCACAGGAACCCTGGAGGAATGCCTGGCCTTTTTATCGGACAACCCGCATTACCTGTTCTGGAAAGGATAAAACACACGCCGACAGCACAGAGGTTGAAAGAAAAAACGGATAAGAGAAAGGAAATCAGTTTTCCAATAAAAAAGTTTCGATTATCCGCAAAAAAGCCTCCGGCTGTTCAGCATGCACCCAATGCCCGGCGTTTTGGACCGTAGCCATTTTTCTATGGACGAACCGGGCAAACAATTTGCCCCGATGTGTCGAATCGAGATAGTCGGACAGCTCGCCCTTGACAAAAAGGGTCGGACAAAAAACCGGACCGTCGATCGGTAATGCCGAAAGCAGGTGCCGATAACTTGCAAAAAGTACGGGCAGATTGCAGCGCCAGGCCCAAACGCCATCGTCGCGACGGTAAAGGTTTTTCAGCAAAAAACCGCGCACTTCCGCTTCCGGAACATCTTTTCGCAACAACTTTTCAGCCTCGCTGCGACTGCGCAGCCGGGCCAGAGGGAGATTCAGCATTCCCCGGAAAACACCTTCATGACGCGGGCTGTAGGCACCAGGACCCATATCCTCAACGATCAAACGAGAGACGCGCTTTTGTTGCCGGGATGCAAACGACATGGCGGCCTTACCGCCCATGGAATGCCCAAGCAGATGTACCCGTCCCAGGCCCTGCCGATCGAGAAAAGCGCCAAGATCCTCAGCCATGGCAGCATAGTGAAACTCGTCGCTATGGGGCGACCGGCCGTGATTGCGCTGATCGAGCAACCAGACGCGAAATTTTCGAGCGAGAATTCTTGCAGGTCCACGCCAGTTGTCAAGTGATCCGAAAAGGCCATGAAGAATGACCAGGTCAGGCCCTTCTCCCAACACTTCATGGTGCAGATTTACAGGTGTAGACATCGGCTCTCCGGCGACTCAGGCAGTCGCAACCTGCAGAGGCAACCAATCCTCCAGCAAAGCTTCAAAATGATGCACAACGCGTGACTTGACCTGTTCTATCGCAACTTCCCGGCCGATGATACGCGACAGGGAAGTCATGGGACAACCAACGATGCCACAGGGGTGAATGCGCGAAAAACCGGCGAGATCCAGAGACACGTTCAGGGCAAAGCCGTGCATACTGATCCAGCGACGCGCTCCGGCGCCGATGGATGCCAGTTTGCCCTCCTCGGTCCAGACACCGGTTTTGCCTTCACGGCGCGTACCGGCTACGCCGAAATCGGCACTTGTCGAGATCAGCACCTCCTCGAGAAAGCGAAGGTAATGACGCAGGTCCCTGCCGCGTCTGCCCAGGTTCAAAAGCGGGTAACCGACCAACTGTCCGGGCGCATGGTATGTAATATCGCCGCCTCGATTGATGCGGACGGTTTCGACACCGGGCTCCAGAACATTTTCAAGACTGCCCGTGCGACCGATAGTATATACCGGCGGATGCTCCACAAGCAGCAGGACCTCCGGCGATGAACCGGCGGCGATTTCTTGCACCAGTCTCTCCTGCAATGCATAGGCTTCGGCATAAGCCATCAGACCTAGATCTCTTTTTTCCATAGACGATGCCTCCGACCTTCGGCAATCCTGCCCGAAATCATTGAAAAACGCCTGGACGCAAGTGGCATAAAGACATTTTATCATTCACCATGAATGAATGTCGGATTCTGATATGCCGGGTGGGGGTACGAATAAAATCCTCGTCCGCTCTTGACGCCGAGCCACCCTTTATCCAGGTATTCCCGCTTGAGAAAAGCCGCATTTTTAACGGTCTGCGGATCTTTGATGTGTTTTGCCCAATAGTCGGTGACATGCCAAACCGTATCGAGCCCGACCACGTCCAACATACCCAAAGGCCCTACGGACATTTTCATCACTGCCATCCAGGCACGATCTATATCCTCGACAGCGGCGACACCATTAGCAGCCAGAGCGATGGCAGCACTGTTCAAACCACTGTACATGGCGTTGAAAACGTAGCCGTAGTTTTCCTTTTGTAAAACCAGCGGGATCTGGTTGATCGATTTGGCAAAGTCGCGGACCAACGACACGACCTCCGGCGATGTGCCGGAATGAGGCATCACATCGGCCAGATTACCAACCCACACCGGTTGATGGAAGTGCAGTGCCAGAAAACGCTCCGGCCGGCCCGTGGACTTGGCGAATTGAGACGGCACCAGCAAAGAGGTGTTGGTGGTGAAAACCGTACGACTGGGGCAAAGCCGATGAAACTGCGCGAAGACTTCGCCCTTCAATGTCGGATCTTCGGGAACCGATTCGCTCAGCAGGTCCGCCTCCGCGGCAGCCTGTCCGGGATCGGAAGTCGGGACGATGTGCTCGATCGCCTTTTCGGCTGTCTCTTGTTTTATATGCCGCTCCGCCACCAGATAATCCCCATAAGCACGGATGCGCCTTTTAGCAGCACGCAACGAATCGGGCGAAATGTCGAAAAGGGTGACCGCATAGCCATGTGCCGCGCATTGAAAAGCTATCTGCTGCCCTATGGTCCCGCCGCCAACGACAAGCACCTTACGAATATCTTTCAGCTTCATCAGCCTTCTCCTTTAAAAAGCGTCATCACTTCGGGGAAAACCTCCTTGAAACAAAGCAACAGGCAGCACTCGAATGCGCGAACATCCAGTGAAGTTTCATTTCAAATGAAGCTGGTTCTTTCTCTGACACCATCGACTGTGAAAAGCGATCTATCATATTTTTCAGTCTGCCCGGGCCATCGGATTGGATCCCGGGGCCTATCTGCAATCTACTTTACCAGGCGCCTGATCTTGGCATCCTGGTCCCGTTGAACGGTTCGATAGTATTGAACATCGGGTTTGCCAAACAGCATCATATAAACGACATCATGGTTTTCAGGGACACCGACACTCCGCAGGAGATGGGGGGCCAGGTCGGCCATGGTCCATTTGGCCAGCCCGCACCAGGTTGTGCCGATACCGGCGCTGGCAGCCAGCAACTCGAAATAACTCAGTGCGATATAAACATCCGCTTCACGCGTCGGCACCCCTTCGGCCGCGGAGGCTATCAAAAGATGCGGTGCTCCACGATATATGGGGTCGAGTCCCTGTTCCATCAGAGGAACCATTTGCTTGAGAACACAAAGATCCTCCGGGATGGCGTCCCTTTTTGCCAAATCCTGCAATGCTTCCAGGGTTTCCCTGCGAATCGCGTCCATGGTTCGGGGGTCTTCGACCACGATGAACTCCACCCCCAAACTGTTGACACCTGTCGGCGCGTGAGCGGTAATTTTCAACAATTCATCGATGGTCTCGGTGGCAAGAGGGTCCGGCAAATAACGTCGGATGGAACGACGCCCCTTGATCAATATCTCCATCTGCTTTTTATCGGGGAACCGCCCTGCCAGAGAAAGACTGTCGGCGGGGTTTCTACCAAGAATACTCAAAGCGCCGGGTTTGCACACCACCATACAATGCTGACACTCGATACAGACCGCCTCTTTATCAGCAGGCAAGACCGGATAGCCGCTTTCCATGGAGATCAAACCGAAAACACAGTCCTTGGCACATTCGGCACATTGAATACACAGTGACCTGTCGACATGAAACTGCTTCATTGATACCTCCAAATGGTTTGAGCGTTTATCCCTGTATCATACCTTTCTCCTGCCGTTTTAAAAAAAATCCAAGTGGAAACGGACCCGAATCGTTTCCACTTGGTACAGGAGGATTGAAAAGGGAGGAGCATCGTTTAAAAAAAATGCCGGAAGGCAGCTAGGAGGTCCACCTCCCGGCAATTAGGTCAGCCCTCGCAGGACTAGCCTAGAACTTTCGCCATGGAACCTCTCTTTGCTCCATGAATTATCGTGAATCGATTCCGACATCGTACTGCTGTGTCCGTTGCAGCCGGGTCGCATGCCGCCAACCCGGCTGCAACGGAAATCTGTGCGCGCGAAGGGCGATCAGATCAGCAATGTACAGCCGCGCCGTCGACATCCAAAGCGGCTTCCTTGACCGCTTCGGACAGGGTCGGATGGCCGTGGAACATGGCACCGATATCGTGGGCGGTGCCGCCATAGCTCATGACCGCAACTGCTTCGGCAATCATGTCGGACGCCCGCGGTCCAAAGATGTGTACGCCCAGAACCTGTCCGCTATCGGCGTGTGCAAGAACCTTGACGAAGCCTTCCGTCTCCGCCATGGCGCGGGCCCGGCCGTTACCGACAAAATTGAATTTGCCGACTTTGACGGCGATGCCTTCTTCCTTGAGCTGCTGCTCGGTTTTACCGACGGAAGCCACCTCCGGCCAGGTGTAGCAGACACCGGGAATGGTACCGTAGTGAACCTCGGAATTTTTGCCGACGAGCCGCTCAACAAAAACCACAGCCTCTTCGGAAGCTTTATGGGCCAGCATCGGACCGGGGATCAGATCGCCGATGGCGTAAATGCCGGGAACGGTGGTGGCATAGTTTTCATCGACCTTAACGCAGCCCCGCTCGTCCAGCTCGACACCGACGTCCTCGAGGCCGATACCGTCGGTGTTGGGCTTGCGGCCGATGGACATCAGAACCTTGTCGCAAACCACTTCCTTTACCTTGTCCTTTTTGGACAGCTTGACGGTGGCCTTACCGCCGGCTGCATCGATGCCGACGACGCTGGTGCCCATATTGAAGCTCATGCCCTGCTTTTTCAGCGAACGCTGCAGAGCCTTGGTAATGTCACCATCGGTTTTGGGCAGCATTTCCGGCATCAGTTCAACCACCGTCACCTTGGCGCCGAGACGCAGCCATACCGAGCCAAGCTCCAGGCCGATGTAACCGGCACCGACGATCATCAGATGCTCGGGAACCTCGTTAAGGCACAAAGCTCCCCAGTTATCGATAATCACGTCGTTGTCGACGTTGATGCCGGGAACCTGAGCCACCTTGCCGCCGGTAGCCAGAAGAACGTTCTTGCCCTTGACCACGCCGGCATCCTTGCCGGTCACTTCGACCTGCTGCACACCTTCGCCTGCGGCACCCAGAAGTTTGCCTTCACCCTTGATCCAGGCAACTTTGTTCTTTTTGAAGAGGAATGCAATACCGCCGGTCAGATCGCTGACGACCCCTTCTTTGCGTTCCATCATTTTGGCGAGATTGAGTTTGGGGGCAGGGATTTCGATACCATGCATATCGAATTTATCCCGTGCCAGCGCAAAATGTTCGCTCGAATCGAGCAGCGCCTTGCTCGGAATACAGCCTTCATTGAGGCAGACCCCACCGAGAGTCGGGCGACTTTCAACCACAGCCACTTTCATACCGAGCTGAGCCGCGCGGATCGCACCTACATAACCCCCGGGACCAGCTCCCAAAACGATAAGATCAAAAATTTCGTCAGCCATTTTATATTCTCCTCATGCGGCAAAACCTGATTTTGTCCGCAGTTTGTCTGTTGGTCAGATAGGCAATACTTTTTGTGCCTGCAGATCGGCATGATAGGAAGAGCGTACCAGCGGTCCTGAAGCAACCTGGGAAAAGCCCATCTTCAGACCGGCCACCTTAAACGCCTCAAATTGTTCCGGCGTGACATATCGCTGAACCGGCAGATGATGGCGGCTCGGGCGCAGATACTGCCCTATGGTCAACATTTCGCAACCGTGTGTCCGCAAATCCCGCATCACTTCAAGAATCTCATCATCCGTTTCTCCAAGGCCGACCATGAGGCCGGACTTGGTCGGGATACCGGGGTAACTTTCCTTAAACCGCTGCAACAGTCGTAACGATCCCTGATAATCGGCGCCGGGCCGTGACTCTGCATACAACCGCGGTACCGTTTCCAGATTATGATTAAAGACATCGGGCAGGCCGTTGCCGAGGTTATTCAGGGCGACATCGACATGTCCGCGAAAATCGGGCACCAGGATTTCCACCTTGACACTTTTACTCAACCGATGGATTTCTTCGGCGCAACGGGCGAAATGAGCAGCACCGCCGTCCCCGAGATCGTCCCTGGTAACCGATGTGATGACCACATACTGAAGGCGCATGGCGCGTATGGCGTCCGCCAGTTGCGCCGGCTCAGCGGCATTCAGCGCCGCAGGGCGGCCATGAGCTACATCACAGAAGGGGCATCGGCGGGTACAGATATCCCCCATGATCATGAAGGTCGCGGTCCCGCGATTGAAGCATTCCCCAAGGTTGGGACAGTTCGCCTCTTCGCAAACCGTATGCAGGTGATGATCACGCAAAATCCCTGTCAGCCTGCCGACCTCGGGCGAAGCCGGGGCCTTGGCCCGGATCCAGGCAGGTTTGGACAGACTGCCTTGCCTGCTGGTTTCCGCCCGAGCGGTTTTTTCGGCACCACGTTTTTTTTGACCAACTTCCATAATCGTGCCCCATTTCCTTTCGGCGCCGCGTCACCGGTTCCGCACCGTTACAAGCCCGCAGCACCTTTCTTGCGAGAACGTTTCCTGTCATCTTAAAAAAGGGGGGCCGCCTGCAGGCGTCCACTCGTCAGAATAGCAGGTTTTCAACCTTCCGACAGGCAACCGCCCCAAGGATGCTTATGACCGCCGGCACCCCTTTCGGGGCACCGGCCTGGTCTATGTTGCAAATTACAGTTCTTCGGGGTTTTCCAGAAGCCGTTTCAATTCCACCAGGAACTGCGCGGAGTACAAACCATCCACCACCCGGTGGTCGGCTACCAGGGTCACCTTCATCGTCGACACAGGGACCATGTTGCCGTCTTTCACTACGACTTCGTCTTTGATGCCGCCAACCGCGAGGATTGCGGTCATACCCGGGGGCACCAGGGCCACGAACTGGTCGACCCCGAGCATCCCCAGGTTGGAGATGGCGAAATTGCCACCGGCCATCTCTGCCTGGCCGCAGGTGCCGTCCTTGACCTTGTCGATCAGTGCACGGGAAGCGCTGGAGACTTCTTCCAGGCTGAGAGCCTGACAGCCCTTGACCACCGGCATCATCAGGCCATCGTCGAGGCCGACGGCCACGGCGATGTTCACCTCCGGGTTGAGGCCGTATTCCTTGTCACCCAGGGTAGCATTGACCATCGGATACTTCTCGATGGCCTTGGCGCAGGCTTTAACCACCATATCGTTCATGGATACAGCCTTGCCGGCTTCCTTGAGACCAGCGCGGAACTCCTTGGCCGCTCCCATCTCGATACCCATGGTGACCGGGAATTGAGGCACGGTCCAGGAGTTGGTCACCGTATTGGCGATCGCTGCACGCATGGGAGAGATAGCCCTGGTGGCTGGCTGAGCAGGTGCTTCCGCTGCCTCCTCTTCCTCATCGGCCGGGGCAGCTTCGCCACCACGACTGGCAAGGTAGGCATCGATTTCAGCATCGGAGACCGAAGCCTCGGCAATAATGCCGATCAAGGCCTTAACCGGATATTCCTCGTCCTCTTCGCCGATCTTGCGACGCAGCACACCTGCTACGGTACTTTCGACCGGTTGAGCGATTTTATCCGTTTCAACTTCCATGATCTCGGTGCCGACTTCGACTTCATCACCTTCATCGATGAGCCAGGAAGCAATGGTACCCTCTTCCATGGTCAGGCCCCATTTGGGCATGGTCAGCTCATAAATACCTGCGGGTGCGGCAGCGGTTTCTGCAGGAGCGTCATCGTCATCTTCCTCGGAATCCGCCGCACCCTCGCCGCCATAACTGGCGATAAACGCGTCGATTTCCTCGTCGGTGACGTCCTCTGCAGCGATTACCCCGATCAGAGCCTGCACAGGGTACTCTTCGTCTTCTTCACCGATCTTGCGACGCAAGATGCCTTCGACAGCACTTTCGACGGGCTGCGCGATCTTGTCGGTTTCGACTTCGAGAATTTCACTCCCGACTTCGACAGTGTCGCCCTCCTCCATCAGCCAGGAAGCAATAGTGCCTTCTTCCATGGTCAGGCCCCACTTGGGCATGGTGAGAGCTATGATTCTATTGTCACTCATGATACTTACTCCATGGTTTTCCGTATAGCCGCTTCGATCTTCTTGGCATCAGGCAGATAGGCGGCCTCGAGGTTGGCTGCAAAAGGGGTGGGAGTAAAAGGAGCCGTAACCATCTGCGGAGCTGCCTTCAGGGCGCCGAACACATTCTGGGACACGTGGCCACAGATATCGGAAGCCACACCGCAGAGATCGTAGCTCTCGTCCACCACGACCAGGCGACCGGTCTTCTCGACGCTGGAGTAGATGGTGTTCCAATCCATCGGCGAGATGGTACGGGGGTCGATGATGGTACACTCGATGCCGTCCTTGGCCAGCTTCTTGGCAGCTTTTTCGGCAAACTGGACCATACGGGCCAGAGCGACAATGGTGACGTCCTTGCCTTCCTGAACGACATTGGCTTCGCCCAGAGGAATGGTGTAGTGCTCTTCCGGAACGTCGCCCTTCATGGTGTAAAGAGCCTTGTGCTCGAAGAACACGCAAGGATCGTCGTCCTCGATGGAGGCGGCCAGCAGCCCCTTGGCATCATAGGGATTGGAGGGGATGATGCTCTTCAGGCCCGGCACATGGGCAAACATGGAATAGGGGCTCTGGGAATGCTGAGCCGCGGCGCTGAAACCGGCGCCGATCATGGTACGGATGGTGACCGGGGTAACGGCCTTGCCACCGAACATGTAGCGGAATTTGGCAGCCTGATTGTACAGCTGGTCAAAACAGACGCCCATGAAGTCGGAGAACATCAGTTCACCGACGGCACGCATGCCGCAAGCCGAGGCGCCGACAGCGGCACCGACATAAGCGGACTCGGAGATCGGGGTATCGATTACCCGATCGGGGAACAGCGGATAAAGCCCCTTGGTAACACCGAGGACACCGCCCCAGGAATCACGCTCCTGCTCGGTACCGGCCGAGCCGGCAACGTCGAGCCCCAGAATGATGACGGACTCGTCGCGCTCCATCTCCAAACGCATCGCTTCGTTGATTGCGTCCTTGAACATTATCTTCTTTCTAGCCATCGTCTTATTCCTTTCTATATCTTTTCGTCAAAAAGGACTCAGTAAGATACGTACACGTCGTTCATCAGCGCATCCAGGTCGGGCTGCGGTGCATTCTCAGCATCTTTTACAGCCTGTTCAACCTGGGCCAGAACTTCCTTGTCGACGGCCTCGATTTCTGCAGCATCCACCAGGCCGGCAGAAGTCACCGCATCAGCAAAGCGCTTGAGGGGGCAATCGTTGGCACGGGCGTCCTTGACTTCATTCTTGGGACGGTAAGTCTGGGCGTCGCCTTCGAAGTGGCCGAAATAACGCATGGTCTTGCACTCGATGAAGGTCGGGCCGCCGCCTTTGCGGGCACGCTCGATGGCTTCCCCGGCAGCTTCGTAGACGGCGAAGAAGTCGTTGCCGTCGACGGTTACCGCAGGCATACCGAAACCGCGGGCGCGGTCGGCGATGTTTTCGGATCCGACCTTGGCGGAGTATTTGGGGGAAGTCGACTCGGCGTAGCCGTTGTTCTCGAGGACGAAAATCATCGGCAGATCCAAGGTGACGGCAAGGTTCATGGACTCGAAATTGGTGCCCTGGTTGGAAGCGCCGTCGCCGAAAAAGACCACGCCAACGCTGCCGTCTTTACGCAGTTTGGAAGCCAGAGAGGCACCGGCAATCAGCGGGGGACCGGCACCGACGATACCGTTGGCGCCCATCATGCCCTTGTCGAGATCGGCGATATGCATGGAGCCGCCCTTACCGCCGCAGGTGCCGGTCTTCTTGCCGTAGATCTCGGCCATCATGCCCTCAAGCTCAACACCCTTGGCAATGCAGTGGCCGTGACCACGATGGGTACTGGCGATACGGTCTTTGTCGTTGAGGTGTTCACAGACACCGACGGCTACAGCTTCTTCACCCGAGTAAAGATGCACGAAGCCGGGGAGGGTCCCCTTCGCGAACTCAACATGGACGCGATCTTCAAACTCACGAATCTCCCGCATCTTGCGATAAGCCTTGAGAAGATCCTCTTTCGACAATTGTGTCTTCATTTGCTTCTCCCTTCTTCCTTTGGATCGTGCCATAAAACGATAGGGTAACGATTGACCGATCTTCACCTGACATGGTCAGCCTTTACACGCCTCGTCCCCACCTGGAAGAGGCAAACCAACTAACCGATGACCAGCAAGCGGCAGGTGCCTGATTCGGTCGCGCTTGGTCTCACGGCCATGTGATAGAGCACAACAGGTGCCAAGGATCGGACCAGCCCAAAACAAACTGCGGAAACAACCCCTTTCAGCATCGCAAAACATCGTTTTTTCATGCTTTTTTGGTTTTTACGATTTTTTAAAAAAAAGACGTTGAGTACAGAAGAAATGCACCCTGCATAGATTTTTGAGAAATCATTTCAGGAAGTTTTGATAATTTTGAAACAAGTGTCTTACGGCAAGACAAACACCTGTCGCATAACCGCGGTTGGAAAGTAGGCCCCTTCTATAGTTTGATAAATGGCATCGATCTCCGAAAGACCAAAACAGAACCGAAAAGCTTTTACCGCAAGGATTGCCGGGCGCGCGGGTCGCTGCAAAAACCTGCAACACGCCAATCTGCGTTCTCCGCGGGCTCTGCGGTAAACTTTTTTAAGCTCTTGATTGATAAAGGAAAGAATTAGAAGGGAAATAATGCGGAAGGAAAAACCTTAACTGTCAGCGCGCCACTGATGAACAAGTTCACGGACGGCTGTCTTGCAGTCATCGGAATGCATCACGGCCGAGATAACGGCCACAGCATCCGCACCGGCCTGAAAAGCCTGGACAGCATTTCCGGCATGGATACCGCCAATTGCCACGATGGGCAACGACACGGCATGCCTGACGAGTCGCAGCTCCCCGAGGGAAGTAGAAATCGTATCCCTCTTCGATGTGCTCTGAAAAAGGCAACCGAAACCGATATAGTCGGCCCCCTGACGCTGGGCACATTCGGCTTCGTGCAGGGAGTGAGTGGAGATGCCGATCAGGGCAGCATCGCCCAGCATCTGCCTGGCGCACTCGAAGGAGCCATCACTTTGCCCCAGATGCAGCCCGTCGGCCCGGCAGGCACGTGCCAGTTGGGGATCGTCATTGACGATAAAGACAGCCCCCCATTTCCGACACAAAGTCCGCAAGCGGAGCGCAACGGGCAACCGATCCTTCTCAGGGTCGTTTTTACCGCGATACTGGACAAGCCTCACACCGTTTTGCAAGGCGATCTCTACCCGTTCGAACATATCGGATACAGACTCGGTAACCAGGTAGATACCGGAGATATCTTCGCGCGTCACGCCAGCACCCTTTCCTACTCGGCGACCCTTTGATGAAGACTGTCCGAACAGATATAGGGTGACGGCCAGGTAAATACGCCGCGCTCGGCCGCGATGTGCAAGACCCGCGGGACATCGATGGTAAAGGGACCGTCGAGATCGAGCCAGACATTGATCTCATCTCCCTTACGGAACACGAACTCCCGCTCTCCGTCCAGAGTGACGACTCCGTTTTCCATACTCACGGAAACGACCTCATGGGGACGCAAAATGTTCAGCTCGGCAACCCCTACAGGCAGAATCAAACCCGGAGCTATGGGCGCACACAGGGTCAACATGCCCTCGCCGGGAGGGCACAGGGTCAAATGCAGGCCCTGCCCGCTGTCACGGGGAATGGGATTGGCCAGCCCGGCGACGGAGGACAACCCGATGGCATCGGACTCGGCGTAAGTAACAAAAATCTCCTTGACCTTTTCCGGTTTCCACATGGCCCGGGCGCCGACCCAGATATCGTCGGTCAGGCAGAGATCGACCAGCGCCAGATCACGGCACTGCCCATTAATTTCCACACGCAAAACCTTGTTTCGCTGGGTCGCCTCGCAAACCGAAACGGCCCCCTTCGCCACCAGCCCTGCCGCCATTCCGGCTACGGTCGCCTCCTGAAAATGCGGAAAGGCATTGTTGGTACCGGTGGACAGGGCGATCATCGGTATGGAGCCGCAATTGTTGGCAACCAGGCGATGTGTTCCATCCCCCCCCAGAACAATGATGACCCGCACCCCCATATCGACCATCATGTCGACAGCCCGAAGGGTATCCACAGCCTTTTCTTCCACCGGCATGTCAAGCAGTTCAATTTCAGGCCACTGTTCTCCAAGGACCTTGATCCCTTGCTCCTTGCTGTGCAGCAGACTGCCGGCAATCCCGGATTGATCGGGGATCATGCACACCCTATCGACACCGATGAGCCGCATACCGAGACATAACCTACGCACGATATTGGCCTTTTCGGCGATGGAAAAACCCGATGCGGCACTGATAAGCCGCCGGATATCTCGCCCGGAAGCCGGATTGGCAATGATTCCTACAGTCGTATTTCCTCGCACTTTGCTGGTCATGGTCGATTTTCTCCTTGAAGCGAAGTTGGCGCCCTGCTCATAGGAAACGGACAAAGTCACACGGCTCTGCGGTCCAGAAAAGCGCCGTCCCAATCCTTCCACACCGGCTCGTATCCCTTGGAACGCAGCATGGCGCAGACCTGTTCCGCGTCGCGGTCGTCGTCGATGACGAA
>JASKKK010000079.1 GCA_030154185.1 Desulfuromonadales bacterium | reverse complement strand
CTGGATGCCGGAAATCTGAGCATCGATAAGAGCCGAGGCGCCTTTTTCTCCGCGCATCACGGTGCCTCCGACATTGACCCACCGATAAACCCTGGCGCCTGTTCCGGGGGTGATGGCATTCATGGTGACGGTGATGCTGCCGACGCCGATATCAAGCAGGTCGTTCAGACGCTCGGGCAGAAGCAGACCGTTGGTGGAAAGACACAGCTGCAGGTGAGGATAGGCTTCTTTTACCAGTCGAAAGGTTTCGAAGGTTTTTTCATTGGCCAGCGGGTCACCGGGACCGGCGATGCCTACGACCTTGAGTTTGGGGCCGACTTCGGGATGTTTGAGCAACGCCCGTACGCGGCCAAGTGCCTGTTCTGGCGTGAGGACGCGGCTGGTGACCCCTGGCCGGTTTTCGTTGGCGCAGTCGAAGCGGCGTTCACAGAATCCGCAACTGATATTGCACCCCGGCGCTACGGGTAGATGGATACGGGCGTTGCTCTGATGCCCGGCACCGAAACAAGGGTGGCCGGCGGCATGGCGGTTTTTTCCGGAGCAGGATTGGGCTGACATGGTACTTCTCCTTTCGGCTTTGCCCCGGTCTTTGGGGAAAGCCGGGTGAAAAAGATAAAAAAAGGCCCGGGCGGAAAATTCCGCCGGGCCTCGTTGCCGTTTGTCAGCAAGGTACGCCTTTGTACCTTTCGCTGTCGGATTATGTCTTTTGCATCGCCCGTGCCAAATAAAAAAAGCCCGAAAACACGGGCTTTTGCGCAGATGCTCTGCCTGCGTGAAACGCAAGCAGGGAAAGTGTGTCTAAAAAAAAGGCATGTAGCAGGCGGGGGATAGAACGGTGTTGGGGAAAGGTTTTAATCCAGAAAGCCTTGCTCTGCATGGGGCAGACAATCGGCAAGAAAATCGCCCAGATCGAAATCGAGGCGCTTCCCTTGGCGTACGCAATCGCGTAGTTCGGCGAACTTGCGATCAAAACGGTTCAACCTTTGCAGCAGGGCCCGTTCGGAATCGCTGGTTTCGATGATGTCGGCGATGCCGCCGTTGCGGATGACCAGGCGGCGCTGGCCCAGCAGAGCCAGCAGCGGATCGTGGGTCGCCAGCAGGACGATTTTTTCCTGCTTGACCAACAGATCCAGAGCCTGACGACGATCGACCCCGGCATTTTCGATTTCATCGATGAGGACGATGGGGGAAGCGCTGAGGCAGGCCACGTCGGCGATCATCAGGGCACGGGACTGGCCGCCGGACAGGGCCGTGACCGGGGTTTCCAGCTTGAAAGGTTCACCGGCCAGCAGCACGGCGGTGGAAAAGATCTGCCCGACGGCGACATCGATATCTTCCACCAGGCGGCTTTCGGCATGGAGGGACAGAAACTCCCGCACCGACACGTCCATGACGAAGTTCATGTTCTGAGAAAGTTGGGCGACCAGACGTTGTTCGCCGCCGAGCCAGAGGTTCTCGTCGGGGGCGTTTCCATCGATAAGCAAACGCCGGCCCGATGGCGTGTCCCCCTGTGCCAGACATTCCACATCGGCCAGAAGGCGGCTTTTACCGGACCCGGTGGGGCCGACCACGCTTACCACATCGCCGGGATGCAGTTCCAGACGGATATCCTCCGGTCGCCCGTCCTTGTCGCGGCCTCCGCAAAGGGTAACGTTTTGCAGAGTCGGAAGACTTTCGGAACGCAGATCCTCCATCTGGGAGATGAAAGCCCTCAGCCGGGGTTCGAGTTGCTCACGCAACAGTCCCAGATCATTGAGACGCTCATCGGACAAGCTGGAAAAAAAAGCTTCGACCGTCAGATGTCGCGCTTCGCAGGGTAATCCCAACAGGCTGAAGAAGTCATTGGCGTACGGATGCCTGATCAGCAGGTTATCGATGGTGAGGTGCAGGAGGGTGGTTTCCGTCATGAGAAATCCATGGTCTTGATGTTGCCGATCTGACAATCAGGGCCGATGCGGGTTTCGCCGAGACAATAGGAACACAGCGCGGCCGGCATGGAAAAACGCAGGCGTACGCCTTCCAGATCCGGCGTTTCCGGAGCTGTGCGCAGATGTCTTTCGAGCATCAGACTGCCTTGCCCGGTCAGCCCGTTCATCGGTACGACCGCCGCCCGGGGGTTGACCTGCTTGATGCGAAAGGCAAAAACCTCCCGCTCGGCCTGGGAAACAACGTCGCCCTTGGTAATGACGACCACGTCCGCCGTCTTGAGCATGGGCCCGATTTTAGCCGGGGTATGAACGCCGCTGAGATTGTCCACCACGCACACCGCCAATACACCGCGAATGTGCGGCGAACAGCGATTACACAGGCCGGCACTTTCGCATACAAGCAGATCGAAGCCCTGGCGCTGTCCCCAACGCACCCCTTCCTCGATATTGGCGACGAAAAAGTGGTCCGGGCACAGACCGCCGGCCAGCCCGAGTTTTACCGGAATGCCGGCACGGTTATAGCGATGTTCGTCCTCACTGGACAGACAATCGAACTTGATGACTCCCAAACGCGACCCGACCTTCGATAATGTTTCGGTCAGACGCAGAATCACGGAAGTCTTGCCGCAGGAAGGCGGACCGGCCACGGTGACGAGTTTCATGTCGCCTCCTTTCGCACGACCGGAAGGAAAACTTCGTCGATAGCCGCATTCTGTTCGGCCAGATCGTTCTGGCGCAGGTAGTCCCAGCCGAGCCACTTAAGGCGGGCACCGGGAGGCAAATGGTTGGTGACTTCAGCGTGAGGGGTTGGAAACCAGGCTCCCGCAAATATCTCGGCCAGTCGGTTACCGGTGAGAAAGTCGGTGACACTTTTAAGCTGTGCGGCGCGTTCTTTTTTTACCAGCATGGTTACCGGGCTGATCAGACCGCCTTCCTCGGGCCAGATGATGCGGATTCTTTCCGGACGGGCGATTTTGTGTGCAAAAAAGTCGGGCATGACATATAGGGCCGCGCCATCCGGCCGATCGGCACCGGCTTCCTTGACCATTTGCGCCGGATGCTGGCCGCGAAGGACATTGTGAGCCAGGGCGGTCATGGCATCGGCGCCGTACTCCTTGAAAAAGGGCAGCAAGACGGCATGGCAGAAGAATTGTTGATCACCGCGCAGCGTGATACTGCGTCTCCACATGGGATCGAGCAGGTCCGACCAGCGTTTGGGGAGTGGTCGGTCTCCGGTTCGCTCCAGGTCGGCGACGATAATCAGCGGATTGACCGTGAGCATGGTGAATTGTCCCAGCGGATCGAGAATGCCGGTATCGTCGAAGGCGGCATTCAGTCTGGAGGGGAAGACATCCGTAAAATACCCCCGATCTATGAAGCGTTCACGGAATCGTCGATAGAAAAAGGCGTTGAAGTCCGAGGATACTATGACATCGGGCAATTCGTCGAGATGCTCGACCTGGTCGACGAATTTGTAATAGGAAAGTTCCTGATTGACATTACCTTCCACCGCATAGGTGATCGGAGGATTCGATGTGGTTCGATAGTCCTGAAAAAATTGCGTTACGGCTTTGGCAAAGGGGACTTTGAGACCGCAGGGCAGCAATCCCAACAGGCTCAGATGGT
The DNA here is from genome assembly GCA_030154185.1 of Desulfuromonadales bacterium. GTDB lineage: Bacteria > Desulfobacterota > Desulfuromonadia > Desulfuromonadales > Syntrophotaleaceae > Syntrophotalea. The sequence continues at coordinate 8,136 of JASKKK010000079.1, read as the reverse complement.
CATGATCGCTTATTTCATGCAGGCCGGGGGCTTCCTTCAAAGCTTTGTCCTGTAAATGCTGCTGAAGGTGGCTCAGAAATTTATCGATCGGAATGCCCCGGGTGCGCAGTGCCGTGCCGATGGTCAAGAAAGGCGCCAGCAGGCGCAAGGCATCTTCCCCGATCAGTTCCTCCAGCCCGTAAGCGGCGAAGACAGCTCTGCTCTCGGGGTAAGCTTCTATCAGGTCGGCGATACGCATTTCGGGGTGAATCATGTCTGCCATGGCTTTCCTTTTTATGAAAAAACTGCTTACAGCAATTTTTCGCACAAAGCCATGAAGAAACCATATAAAAATCCTGTGCTTCTGATTTTATGAAATGCAGTGGATTTTTGTCGTTGTCTTTCCTTGGAATCTTTGTGGCTTCGTGCGAGAAAAAGCCTATAGTTTAGGCCGTTACTGTTTTCCGAAGCCGTTTTATCGCCTCGGGCAAAGCATCGGCTACCGGTCCGCCGATCTCGACGTGGGCGATGCCGACTTCGTCCAGGGCCTGGCGGGGAGGATCGCCGATGCGCACGCTGACCACGGCATCGCAGCCTTGCAGGGCCCGGGCGATGGCCCCGAAGCGCGAGTCGTGATATTTATGCGTGGGGTCGGCGGTACAGTATTTATCCACCTCGACAAAGTCTTCCTGGCGGATATTGTTGCCGTCGACTTCGTAAATGTAGAAAGCGGTTGCCTGCCCGAAGTGCAGGTCGACGGTATAACCATCTATGGAGGCGACGGCGAGACGCATGATCGAGTGCTCCTTACGTGTAAAGGTTCATACGCTTCAATTGCAGGAGAAAGCGCCGCCGGGAAAAAACGTCCCGGCGGCTATTGAATCAGACTTCAAGAGGCTTGAAGGAAAAGGCCTTTTTAGGACAGGTTACGCCACAGGCAGCGCAGCCGACGCAGTTTCCGGCATTTTCCACGAACATGAACATGCGTGCGGAATCTTCTTCATCGATTTCTTTGAAGCCGAGGACATTGCGGGAGCAGGTCTTATAACAGCGACCGCAGCCAAGACATTTTTCGTCGTCGATATTCTCGACGAAAGTGGGGGTCCAGGAACTTCCGTCTTTGGTTTTTCCGGTGTAGTAAGCCATAGTGTGTTTCCTCCAATTGCTTTTCTGTGCGGGGGCTTATGATTCAATTGAAACAATAATCCCTTATTTCTGCATGACTCGGCGCAGCCATGGGGGAGGGTTGTTGTTCAGGACATTCTGAAGCTTTTCGACAACCTCCTCAATTTTTTCATCCCCCTTGCTTTTGACCGGGTGGATTTTGTTCGCAACCAGACGAGCGGCTGCCGGTCCGCCTATCTGGGTCACATAGACGATCGTGCAATCACCAAGCATTTTCAGACGGGCATCGATCTTGTCGTCTTCATAGTCCGAGGTGTGTTCGATCTCGGCCACACCAGAAAAACTTGCCTGGTCGGATGCGATTTCCCAGATGGCGAATTTGTTGGCCAAGCCGAAATGCTGGTCGATGGTTTCATTGTCCGAAGAGGCAAATGCGACTTTCATGACGATACCTTTCTGGTTTGCAGCGACAATAAGGGATTATGCATTTCCGGGTTCGGGGTTTCAGGACTGGGCTGCTCAATGCCTTCCCCTGAAACCCGGTTTCTGTTTTCGGGCTTAGCAGGTGCTAAACGGTCAGGGGGGCTCCCCTGACCGTCACGGTTTCTAGCGCATGATTTCGAAATGCTTGTCCTCGCTGGTGCGGTCGACTTCTTCCAGCAGGGTATTGGCGATCGAGGTCAGCAGGTTGATGGCCCCCTGGTAACCGATGAACGGTACGCGGTGCAGGTTGACGCGGTCCAGGACAGGGAAACCGTGCCTGATATGGGGGATATTCGCGTCGCGAGCGACCATCTTGCCATGAGAGCTGCCGATCAGGGCGTCGACCGGATCGGTCATGACCAGGCTGCGCAGATGCCACAGGTCTTTGTTCATCCAGATATGGCATCCTTCTCCGTAGGGCGACTCATCCAGCAAGGCCTGCAGGTACTTGGTGACCTTTTTGCTGCCGCGGCTGCAGATGATGTGGTAGGGGCGTGCGCCCATCTCCAGCAGGAAGGAAATCATGCCGGCCAGGTAGTCAGGATCGCCCCAGATGGCGAATTTCTTATTGTGCAGGTACTGATGGGCGTCGGTCATGGCGTCCACCGCGCGGCCGCGTTCTGCCTTGAGGGACTCGGGCACTTCCTTGCCGAACAGTTCGGCGAGCTTCATCAGGAAATTGTCGGTATTGGCCACGCCAATGGGGGCGGGCATGACGTCGACCGGCGCCTCGGTCTCGTTCTTGAACCATTTGACGGTTTCTTTGGAGGCGTGCAGCATCATCGACAGAGTCGCGTGAGCATTCAGAACGTCGGCGGCCTCTTCCAGCGGGGTGCCGCCGGGGTAGGGGCGGTAGGTTCCGTCCAGCGGCGAGTCGAAGGACTCGGAGACGTCGGCCAGCAGAGTGACGTCGATGCCCATCTCTTTGCAGAGCCGTTTGTATTCCCGATAGTTGCCGGTGTTGCAGTCGAACCCGGGGATCAGGTTGAGCTTGCCGTTATCCTTGCCCTCCACCTTTTTGTCGGCGGCCAGGTACGACAGTATCGATTTGAGCATCGTGTCGTAGCCGTTGATGTGGGTGCCGTTGAAGCTCGGCGTGTTGGCATACGGCACCGGGAAGTCTTCGGGAATGAGCCCCTCTTTTCGCGCGTTGGCGATAAACGCGGTCAAGTCGTCACCGATGATTTCCGGCATGCAGGAGGTGAACACGGCCATCATCTTCGGCGAATACAACTTGTATGCGTTTTCCAGTCCTTCGAAGAGGTTGTTCTGACCGCCGAACACGGCGCCGTCTTCGGTCATGGCGCTGGAAACGGCCGCGGCCGGTTCGCGGAAGTGACGGGTAAGGGCGCTGCGGTAGTACGAAGCGCAGCCCTGGGAGCCGTGTACGAAAGGCAGCGTGCCTTCAAAGCCGTGGGCTACCAGTTGAGCACCGAGAGGCTGACAGGCGTGGGCCGGGTTGATGACGACCGCTTCGCGGGCCATGTTCTTGTCGCGGTATTCTTCGGTATTGATCCATTCCTCTACCCGAGCCACCTCTTCCGGGGTGATTTCGGTTACTTTTTTAACTGCGCATGTTTCACTCATGGCGAATACTCCTATATAAAAGTGAGCTAGTGAGTAGTGAGGTAGCGAGAGATTTGTGAGGGACTAACTCACTATCTCCCTATCTCCCTTCAAGCGGTTCTTAAAACGGTGCCTTTACCAGGCCCCAGGTCGGGCTGTTGATCGCCATGTCGATGTCCCGGGCGAAGATCGGGAAACCGTCATAGCCGTGGTACGGACCGGAATAATCCCAGCTGTGCATCTGGCGGAAGGGGATGCCGGCTTTCTGGAAAACGTATTTTTCCTTGACCCCGCTGCCTACCAGGTCGACCTTGTATTCCTTGGCCCAGGTCTCCAGCTCGATTTCGGAGGCGTCGTCGAAGATCAGGGTGCCTTTGGCCATCTCTTCGTAGGTGCGGTCATAATCGTCGTTGTGGGCGAATTCGTAGCCGGTACCGACGATTTCCAGACCGAGGTCTTCATAGGCGCCGATGGTGTGGCGGGGACGCAGACCGCCGACGAACAGCAGGGCCCGTTTGCCTTCGAGACGCGGACGGTATTCGTCGATAACCGCCTGCATCATCGGGGTGTACTTCTCTATGATCTTCTCGGCGTTGTCCTGGATTTTCTGATCGAAGCGGGCGGCGATGGCACGCAGGCTCGCGGCGATCTTGGTCGGGCCGAAGAAGTTGAATTCCATCCAGGGGATGCCGTAACGCTCTTCCATGACCTTGGCCATGTAGTTCATGGAGCGGTAGCAGTGGATGAGATTCAGCTTGACCTGGTGGGTGGCGGCGATGTGCTCGATCTGACCGTCGCCGGTCCAGATGGCTTTGACGTTGAGGCCCAGTTCCTCGAGGATTTTTTTCGAGGCCCAGGCGTCGCCGCCGATGTTGTAGTCGCCGATCAGGGCGATATCGTAGTCGGTCGGCTCGTCCTTGAACTCGTAGGTGCCGATGACGTAGTCGCGGATACTGTCGTTGGAGATGTGGTGGCCCAGCGACTGGCTGACGCCGCGGAAACCTTCGCAGTTACAGGGGATGACCGGAATCCCGAGATCCGAGGAGGATTTCTTGGCGACGGCATTGATGTCGTCGCCGATCAGGCCGACGGGGCATTCGGACAGTACCGAGATCCCTTTGGCAAGGGGGAAAAGCTCCCGAACTTCTGTACAGATTTTGGCCAGCTTTTTGTCGCCGCCGTAGACGACGTCCTTTTCCTGGAAGTCGGAGGTGAACTGCATGGCGCTGAACACATCCACGCCCTGATGGCCTTCGACCAGGTTGCGGCGGGTACCCCAGCTGTAGTAACCGCAGCCGACGGGACCGTGGGAGATGTGGGTCATGTCGCGGATCGGACCCCATACTACCCCTTTGGCGCCGGCGTAGGCACACCCGCGGGCGCTCATGACGCCGGGGACGGTTTTGCGGTTGGACTTGACGGTGCAGCCTTCGACGCCGGGGTCGTTGGCGGACATATGGGGCGCGCGCTTTTTGCGGGCCTTTTCCGGATAGAGCTCAAGAGTTTTGTCGATGAGCTCTTCCGTTGCCTGTTTTTCGATGCCCTCAAGGGGAGCCTTGACGGCTGTGTTTTCGTTTTCCATGGGTAACTCCTGTGATGATGGCTGAAAAAGGGCGGCGGCCCGGCCGGGGACCGCCGATCCCATTGGTGAATTCGATCAGGCGGACTCAGCCTTGCCGATGATCTCTTCGTCGTCTTCTTCGATGATGCCGAATTCGAGCAGCAAATCTTCCAACTCGTCCATGGTCAGAGGCGTAGGGACGACCAGCATTTCGTTTTCGCTGATTTTGCGGGCCAGTTCACGATACTCGTCGGCCTGGGGATGATCGGGGGAGTACTCGATAACGGTCATACGGCGCAGCTCTGCGCGCTGTACCTGGTTGTCGCGGGGCACGAAGTGGATCATCTGGGTGCCGAGTTTGGCGGCCAGGGCTTCGATCAGTTCCGCTTCCTTGTCGGTGTTACGGGAATTGCAGATCAGGCCGCCGAGGCGCACGCTGCCGGAGGAGGCGTACTTGACGATACCTTTGCAGATGTTGTTGGCGGCGTACATGGCCATCATTTCGCCGGAGACGACGATGTAGATTTCCTGGGCCTTGTTCTCTCGGATCGGCATGGCGAACCCGCCGCACACAACGTCACCGAGAACATCATAAAAGACGAAGTCGAGGTCCGGGGTGTAGGCGCCTTCTTCCTCGAGGAAGTTGATGGCGGTAATGACGCCGCGACCTGCACAGCCGACGCCAGGCTCGGGGCCACCGGATTCGACGCATTTAACGTCGCCGTAACCTGATCTAAGTACATCTTCCAGCTCCAGGTCCTCGACGGTACCGAGTTCGCGAACCTTGTCCATGACCGTTTCCTGAGCTTTCGCATGCAGCATCAGACGGGTGGAGTCGGCCTTGGGGTCGCAGCCTATGATCATGACTTTTTTGCCCAGCGACGCCAGGCCGGCGACGGTGTTCTGGGTGGTGGTGGATTTGCCGATGCCGCCCTTGCCGTAGATTGCGAGCTGTCTCATTTTCTTTGCCATTGGATAAGCCTCCATGTGTTTGGGTTGTGGCAGATGCGGGGCGGGTTTTACTGCCGGCGTAACCCTTGGACGTCGGATGGACCGTCCCGCTAAACAGCCTTTAAAATGAAAAAACCCCATTCGGAAGAGTATTCTTCCAGAATGGGGCGTCGTTGCCTGAAGCCGGACACGTCGTTGTGTCTTGTGCTTTCGGGATTTATTGTATTGCAGGGGGTGTGCCAAGATTGATTCGCCTAAAAATGCGGCTTTTGTGTCCCGGATCGACCGAAATATGCCGTCTTTTTGAGGAGGGTGGTTAATCCTTGTGCAAACCGACCGGAGGACCCCGTCCAAAAAAAAACCGTGTTTGTATAGGGTTGCATGTGGTATCCGATAAAAACGCTCAATTTAAAACGGACTGTTTCAGGGCGTCCTTTTTGATTGACCCTCTGTGTTTTGAGCGGTTGGTGTTCCGGGCAGGTACTAACCCGTGACGCAGGACATACGATTATGGACGTGGAAAAACAAAGCCCCGCCGTGGATACACGAGCGGGGTTTTGTTTTTCCTATACAGAGTGTAAGAGGCAGCCGTCAGATGTTGCCCAGGTAGGTGTAAGAGACCAGTGCCTTGTCGAGTAACTCAAGGAAATGGCTGGTTTCCTCAAAGGAGATTTTGCGGGAGGCGACCCCTTTCTCCAGAGTGTCGCGTACGTGCTTGAGGATCTCGGGCCCTTTGTACTGAACATACTTGAGGCTTTCCCAGGTTGCGTCGCCGTTGATCACCGTATCGATCTTATAATTGGTCTTGCGGTTGAAGCTGACATGCACCGCGTTGGTGTCACCGAACAGGTTGTGCAGGTCTCCGAGTATTTCCTGATAGGCTCCGATCAGGAAAAAGCCTATATAGTACTCTTCGTCAGCTTCGATTTTATGGATAGGCAAATATTCGGTACGGCCGTTCTCTCCGACGAAACTGGAAATTTCCCCATCGGAATCACAGGTGATATCGGCAATCGAAGCCATGATGTCGGGTTTTTCGTTGAGTCGCTGGATAGGCACGATGGGGAACAGTTGATCGATAGCCCAGGAGTCCGGCAGGGACTGGAACAACGAAAAGTTTGCAAAGTAGGTCTGGCGAAGGCTCAGCTGAAATTCCTGGAACTCGTCCGGAACCGATTTGAGGCGTTCCACAATGCCGCTTATCTTGATGAATATCTTACTGCACAGCCATTCCGCGAGCGCTCGGTCATGCAGGTTGAGATACCCGAGGTTGAACAGGCTGACGGCTTCCTGGATCAGTTGGATGGTGTCGTGGTAGTCGACACGTAGCGAATGCCGGTCGAGGCTTTTGTAGATATCGACCAGTTTGCGCACAGTGGGGGACAGTTCCTCGGAACTTTCCAGAATTTCATCGAAGTCGGGCAGAGCATTCTGGGTATTGGTATTGAGCACATTGGTTACCAGTACCGAATAGTGGGCGACGGTAGCCCGGCCCGATTCGGAGATAATGTTGGGGCATTCCACGCCTGCATCGTCACAGATGTTTTTCACCTGATAGACGACGTCGTTGGCGTATTCGTCGATGGTGTAGTTGGCGCTGGAAAAATCGCTCGACTTGGAACCGTCGTAGTCGACGCCCATGCCGCCGCCGATATCGAGATATTCCAGGTTGACGCCCATCTTGCGCATTTCGACGTAGATGCGCGCTCCTTCGATCAGGGCGTTTTTGATCTTGTCGATCTTGGTGATCTGGCTGCCGATATGGAAATGCAGCAGTTTCACCGTATCGAGCATGTCCTCTTCCTTGAGTAGCTCCGCGGCGGCCAGAAGTTCGGAAATCTTGAGCCCGAATTTGGCCTCATCGCCACCGGAGGTGGCCCATTTTCCGGTACCCCTGGAAGAGAGTTTGACCCGGATACCGAGTTTGGGCACGATGCCGGACTGCTTGGCAAGAGCGATTATTCTTTCCAGTTCGAACAATTTTTCGACAACGATGGTGATGTCATACCCGATCTGCGTCGCGTAAAGGACCATTTCGATAAAGTCGTTATCCTTGTAGCCGTTGCAGATAATGGGCAGTTTTTCCCCGGTAGCGAAGGAAATGGCGGCGACAAGTTCCGGTTTGGAACCTACTTCCAGCCCCATGTTGTGCTTTTTTCCGAAATGGGCGATGGCCTCGACCACCTGGCGCTGCTGATTCACCTTGATGGGGAAAAAAGTCTGGTATTTGGCCGGATACTCGTATTCGGCGATGGCGTTTTTGAAGGCACGGTTGATGGCGCCGATACGGCCCTGCAGCACATCCATGAAACGCAGCAGGATGGGAGGTTTGATATTGCGCTTGATCAGGTCGTCTACCAGCGCCCGCAGATCGATGGAATATTTGGAGCTCGGCGAGGGATGGACACACATGTGTCCTTTTTTATTGATGGAAAAAAAGTCGTCCCCCCAATTGGGCAGGTTGTAGATTT
>JASKKK010000078.1 GCA_030154185.1 Desulfuromonadales bacterium | reverse complement strand
AACGGCTGTGCTCGACCGCCAAGCACCTGCCAGAAGGCTGCAGCGACACCGCACCACAACAGGACTATGGCCAACAGACGCATGCGGGACACGGCACAAACTCCGGAGCTATTCAATCAGGGTGAAGGGCCATCGAATGCGTCGACGATTTCTCCGATAAGATCATATTCCGAAGAATCGGTAATACGCAGCGGTACGATCTGCCCGACATCGGCTTGCCCGGCGGTTATATAGACCTGGCCATCGACGTCGGGAGCCTGACGGATGCTGCGGCCGCTGAGCAGCAGTTCGGTCTCTTCGCTGTATCCTTCCACCAGTACCGGCTCGATCTTTCCGATCAGAGCCCGGTTGCGTCGGAAGGACACGCGTTGCTGAGCCTTCATCAGTTTATTGTAACGGCTCTTCTTGATCCGTTCGGGCACCTGATCGGGCAATGCCGCAGCCGGGGTATCCTCCTCCCGGGAATAGCGGAACACGCCGACCCGGTCGAAATGCCCCTCTTCGACGAAGGCCAGAAGTTTGTCGAACTCCGCCTCCGTCTCTCCGGGAAAGCCGACAATAAACGAGGTACGCAGTGTAAGATCGGGAATGCGCCTGCGCATACGGTCGATGAGATTGCGAATGGTCTCTTCCCCGACCCGCCGGTTCATACGGGCCAGAACCCGATCGTCGATATGCTGCAAGGGCACGTCGAAGTAGCTGCAGATCTTTTCTTCCGTCGCAACCAGATCGATGAGTTCGTCGCTGATTCCGTCGGGATAGGCATACAACAATCGCAACCAGCGCAGATCCGATATCTTGACCAGTTCCCGGAGCAATCCCTCAAGACAGGCACCATCATGCCGGTCCGCACCGAACGCCGTGATATCCTGGGCGATGAGATTGACCTCCTGAACACCCGCCGCCACCAGCCTTTCGACTTCGGCCACCACCGAAGCGACGGAGCGGGAACGCAACGGTCCGCGCAGCTGAGGGATGATACAATAGGAGCAGAGATTATTGCAGCCCTCGGCTATTTTCACATAGGTCGAGTAAAAGGGTGAAGACGCCACCCGCGGCGTCGTGTGGTCGTAGAGATATTGAGGAAGCCCCACCGACTGACGGACCTCTTCGCCACGATCATGAGCCTCGATAAGCTCCAGAATCCGCGGTACATCCCCGGTCCCGAGCAGAATATCGACCTCCGGCAGTTCATCTGCCATATTTTCGGCATATCGCTGGGACAGGCACCCTGCCACGATCAACAGCTTGCAGTTGCCCGATTTTTTCAAATCGATGGCCTCCAGCAGGGTCTCGACCGATTCTTCTTTGGCATCGCTGATGAATCCGCAGGTATTGACGATAATGATATCGGCCTGAGCCTCATCGGTGGTGATTTCGAATCGCTCCCGGGGCAGGAACCCCAGCATTACTTCGGCATCCACCAGATTCTTGGCGCAGCCGAGGCTGACCATACTGACTTTGCGTTTTTCCACGTTGTTTGTTTCCTTCATGCCGTGCACCGTCATGCCGAATCAGGAACGCATGTTGACAAACTGCAACTCGATATCCAGGTCATGCCCCTTGAGAAGCTGTATGGCTTTCTGCAGGTCATCGATTTTCTTGCCCGAAACCCGGACCTGATCGTCCATGATCTGAGCCTGAACCTTGAGTTTGCTGTTCTTTATGAGTTTACTGATTTCCTTGCCTTTTTCCTTGGAAATCCCCTGGACGATGGTTACCCTCTGACGCACCGCGCCGCCGGATGCCGTTTCCTTTTTACCGAAATCGAGACACCTGGACGAAACGTTACGTTTGGCCAGCTTCCCTTTGAGCACGTCGATGACGGCATTCAGCTTGTAATCGTCCGCTCCCAGCAGCACGATGACATCGTTCTCCAATTTGATCTCATTGTGAGTCCCCTTGAAATCATAGCGCTGGAGGATTTCTTTCAGTGCCTGGTTAACGGCATTGTCAATCTCCTGCATGTCCACTTTGGACACGATATCAAAACTTGGCATGATATACCTTCCCGGCTGAAAATTCCTGACTGTTCAATGGCTTATACCACAGGGGGCGGAGCCAGGGAAAGATTTTCCTGCCATTCCGACACGTCTATGACAATCCCTGGAGACCCTTTGCGAAGATTCCGGACTCTGAAAGTCAAGGGCCGAAAGCGTCCTGCTCCGGTCGCAGGATTTCCGTGCCTGCCGGCGGCTCGAAGCGAAAAAGGGAGGGGTCTGGATCCTGGTTCAGGCGCGGCCGGCTGAAACGAATCGTCGTCCTGTTTCCTGCCGCGCCGAACAGGGTGGCTGCAGTCAGCGGATAGCCCGGCTCACCCGCCACCACAGCATCATCGACCTCTAATACCAGCTGTTCGAGATAAGCGGAAGGTTGTCGCGGTTGCAGCACCAGGCGATAGTCCCCGTCCGGGGTCTGGCGTGGATTTGACCAACGGATGGCGAACTGAGCGGAAAGATTGCCCAGATCGGTCAGAAAGGCCAGAGGATTGTCCGAACCGGTCTGCCCTTCATCGGGCAGGGGAGATTCTATCACCTGACGATTATCCGGCGAATAAACCCAGACCGTCTTGCCGTCGGATACGATCAATTGGGGATCCGGGAGCTGGTATTCCCAGCGAAAACGGGCGGATGAGGCCTGGCAGGGGGTGAATTGCACCGTGACCCGGCCACTGGCGGTCTGAACTTGATCCAGAGAGCTTAGATAGGCCTCCTGGGTAAAAGCGGCCTCAAAGTCACGAATGCGGTTGCCGGCCGCTTCGCTCTGAAAAGGTGTCTGCAAGGCCGAAACGACCTCTTCCAGGTTAGCCGTTCCGGCATAAGCCGCGGGACAGAACCATGCCGCCAGTGCCAACAGATACAAAACATGCATTACAGACTTTTTTTTCACAGAACATCTCCTTTGAAAGCCCTCGGCTTGCGATTCAACAGCAGGGAAAAAGGATCAAGCAGAAAGATGATCCGCCCATCGCCGAGAATGGTCGCACCGCTCAGCCCCTGGATACCGTTAAGGGGAAATGAAAGGGGCTTGACGAACACATCCTGGTGCCCCGAGACGGCATCGACGGCAAGAGCACCATGGCCACCGCGCAACTCACAGAGGATGGTGGAAGATTTGCGCCTGAAGCCGTCGGGGCAGCCCAGCAGTTCCGATAAAACATAGACCGGCAACTCCCGAGCTCCCAGTCGGACCGTTTGACCGGTGCCGACGGCCTCCCAGTGCGCATCTGGCAGGTCATGAGTCTGTTCAATCCACATGGTTGGGACGGCCACCACCTGCCCGCCGGCCTTCACCAGCAACACCGGCACAATGGATACCGTCAGCGGGAGAATGAATCGGAAACGGGTCCCTCGTTCCCGGTCGCCAAGGATCTGCAGCGTCCCTCCCAGTTTGTCCACGGTGTGACGAACCACATCCATGCCGATCCCCCGTCCGGAAGTCTCGGTAAGACATGAGGCGGTCGAAAATCCGGGCCGGCAGATAAGATTCAAGATCTCGGCATCGGTTATGGCGTCCGACGGTCCTGCGGTGCACAAACCCTCCTGCCGCGCGCGCTCGACGAGATGTTCGCGATCGAGCCCCCTGCCGTCATCTTCGACATCGAGAGTCACCCGGTCGCGATCCCGCCGCGCGGTAATGGTAATGGTGCCTCGCTCCTCGATGCCGTGATCCACAGCGTTGCGAACCATGTGCACCAGCGGTTCGGACAAAGCCTCGAGTATTGCCCGGTCGAGACGGACCTCCGTCCCGACCAGCTTCAGACGGATCTTTTTTCCCGTTTTACGACACATTTCCCGAACCAGGCCCGGCAGGGTCGCCGTAACCGCCTCGAGCGGCACCATGCGTGCGTCGAGGACCTGATAACGCAGATCGCCAAGCAACCGGTCGAGATGCCGGCAACTGGCCTCGATGTCGTCCTCCTGTCTCTTCTGCAAAGATTCCTGCAGCCGGTGGCGAGCCGTCAGAAGCTCCCCCGTCAATCCCACAAAACGATCGAGCAACGAGGTAGGGATCCGTACCGTGGATTGGCCGACGCCATGACGCACGGACAAATCCTGCGCCGAAGAAGTCGCGACAGCTTCCTCCGAGGCAACATCCTCCACGGCGGTACCTTCGAAAATACCACGGCACCGATCGGTAATCTCCTGCAGGGCAATAGAGCTGACAAGCTCGGCCTCCAGGACTTCGGGTAATATTCCCTCGGCAATCTTTTCCGGGTCGGGCCTACATTTCTGCAGCGTGCCGAGTCGCATCAACTCGTTAACCAGCAGCAGCCAACGGGAAGGTTCGGCGCCCTGCATGGTGATTCGAAGGTGCCGGGATCGTTCCGGACTCGCATCGTCGACGCCATCATCGAGATCTTCGGGGGGATCCGGTCGCCCCGCCGCGATAGCGGAAATCCCCTTTTCCAGAACATCGATGCCCGTATACAGCCGCTCCAAAGCTTCAGCGGGCATCCTGCCGGTGCGGCGCAAACGGTCCAGTCCGTCTTCCATGGCATGCGCCATGCTCGCCAAATGCCGAAACCCCATGCTGGCGGCCATTCCTTTGATGGAATGGACTGAACGAAACAGCGCATCGAATCCCTGGCGATCCTCCGGGTTTTCCGTAAGCACGCCAAGCCAGTGCTGCATACCCGACAGATGTTCGCGGGTTTCATCCAGAAATATATGCAGGTATTCTTTGGAATTCACCCGTCGAACCCGTGCATCGATGCAGCGTCTGGAGATAACAGATGCTGTTGCAATGTCTGCTGCAGAACAGTCACATCGATCAAACCGGCCACCCCGCGGTTACATATGAAAGTCTCGCATACCCAGGGACGGATCAGTCCTCCAGGCATGCGGAACGAAGGGCTGCACAAGCCATGGACCGCCGTTACCGCCAATGCCAGGCGCGGCGACTCCAGGACCACCATCTGCCGTCCCGCCCCATCGGCGGCACCGCACAGACGGGCAAAATCGATGACCGGCACCACCATGTCGTGTACATTGACGACCCCCATCAGGCCGGGCGGCGCCAGCGGCACATCATGCAAAAGCGGTTCTTTGATGACCTCGCATACCGCTTTGAGATCAAGCCCGAACAGGCTGCGACCCGAGGTCACCAGCAAAAATCGGGACATCAGACGTTCCGCATCGATCCGAGTTGAAACCGACTGACCCGCTCCTGCAGCTCCTCGGCCAGGGCATTCAGATCCTGAGCGGAAAGAGCCATGCGTTCCATGGCGGCTGCCTGTTGTTCGCTTGCAGCCGAGGCCTCTTCGCTGGCCGCGGCGTTATCCGATACCACCCGGGCAATTTCGTCCACGGCATCGGCCATCTTGCCGACTTCCTCAACCTGTTTTCGTGAAAGGATGCTTATGGCCTCGGCCCGGTCCCCGGCAACCTTGGCTGTGGTCACGATCTCTTCGAAAGTCTTGCCGGTACGGTGTACGGCGGAACGCCCCGAACTCATTTCCAACACGTTTTCCTTCAGAATCTCCTGGACTTCGGCACTTTCCTTCAGAAGCGCGGTGATCATTTCGGTAATTTCCGACATGGCACGTTCGGAAGAATCGGCCAATTTGCAGATTTCTTCGGCGACTACGGTAAATCCGCGTCCGTGCTCTCCGGCGCGAGCCGCCTCGATGGAAGCATTGAGCGCCAGAAGATTGGTCTTCTGCGAAAGGGTGGTTATGAAATCGGCCACCTTGCCGATTTTTTGTACCCGGGCACTGAACGACAGCATCTGCTGTCCGTGCTGCTCCACACCGTCGAGAACCTGCCCGAGCTTGGTCATGGCCAGATTCACGACCTCTCCTCCCCGCTCGGCGGTCTTTACAGTTTCTCCCGCAGAAACGGCAACCTCCCTGGCGGATCCGTCAACCTGGTCGACCGACTGCGCCATGAGCCGAAAGTGCTCGGAAGCCTTTTCCACCATGGCCGCCTGGGTTTCCGCGCCGCTGCTGATCGATTCCACCGCCCCGGTCACTTCGTGGGCCGAAACCGTCACCTCCTGTGACATGCAGGACAGGCCGTGGGCCTCTTCGGCCACTTTGGACGAAGAGGAGCGGATATAACCGACCAATTCGCGCAGGCTGGTCGACACCTGATTGAGAGAGTCGGCAAGTTCCGCCGTCTCGTCGGGCAGCAGGTTGTTGGGCAGATAGACCGTCTGGGTCAAATCCCCCCCGCTGATGCGCTCGGCGGCGGTTTTCAGGACCAGGATGTTGGCCGTGAAGGCCTTGGAAAAAAACCAGCCGAGCACCAGGCCGACCAGCAAAGCGCAAGCCGTCGACAGAGCCTGTTCCAGGTAGGCGGGAACGAGCCCCGCTGCAGGAACCAGGTAATTCAGCGCCACGATCGAGGCGACCACTATGATGAATCCCATGACAAACTTGTAGGTGATTTCAACTCTCATCGAAAGCTCCTTTAAAGATCGGGCAGATGAAGAAAACAGATCGGCGAAAAGCCGATATCGTTCAGCTTTTCCTGGTTTCAGCAAAGATCGTTCCACATATCTTATCCGACCCAAAGCAGGTATTTAGACGAAATAGAGGCCGCATGGTTTATGCTCCGCTACCACGGGCAACCTATTGTTGCGGGTTCGTGTGCCCGCTGTTTGCAAAATGATTGAACCCCCGGCTGTCGGCGTGGCGCACATGGCCGTCGACGTGGCGCAATCTGAGACCGTCTCCGGCAGAGGTGACGATACCGATTCGGGTCAACGACAGGTCCAGGGAGCGGGCCAGCACGTCCAATTCGGCCCGGCGCTCCGGAGAGGCGGTAAACAGAAGCTCATAGTCTTCGCCGCCGCTCAAGGCCAGCTGCATCTGCTGCAGGTCCTGCTCCAGCACGGCCCGAAAGGCCTTTGACAGGGGCAGTTGCCTCTCTTCCAGGAGGGCACCGACGGCGGAAGCCTTCAGAATATGTCCCAGATCCGCCAGCAGACCGTCGGACACATCGATCATGGCAGCCGCCAGGCCTTTTTCGGCCAGGGCCTGCCCCAACGCCACGCGCGCGGTGGGATCGTGGTGCCGGGATGCGAGCCAGGGATCGACCGACATTCCGGCCCCCAGCCGGCTCAAAGCCAGGGCGCTGTCTCCCAGGGTACCGGAAACATAGATATCCTGCCCGACGGATGCCCCTGCGCGACATATCTCCCGTCCGGCCGGAACGGAACCTTCGGCTGTCACGCTGATCAACAGCGGGCCGGGAGAGCGACAGGTGTCGCCACCGACCAGGAAGGCGCCGTATTCGCTCACCGCTTCGAGAAAACCGTCCATGAACAGCTGCAATTGCTCGACGGAAAAATCGTTCGGCACGCCGAGCCCCAGGTAAAGGTGACGCGGACGCCCCCCCATGGCCGCGATATCGCTGACATTGACCGACACGCTTTTACGCCCCAGGCAACGGCTGTCGATCCAGGCACGATCGAAATGAATCCCCTCGATGAGCAAATCCTTGGTCGTCAGAAGTCGATGACCGGGCGGCAATTCGAGGACCGCGCAGTCGTCGCCGATGCCGCTGCAGACCCCCTCGCCGGATGCCGCTGCGGCGCGGATGCGCTCGATGAAGCCGAATTCGCCCAAATCCCCAAGTTTCAACGTTTTTCCTCCAGGGCGGCCGTCAACACATCGTCCACACGGTCCGCAAACAAAAGGTTCAGCCGGCGACGCAAACCGGACGGCACATCGACCAGGTCTTTTTCGTTACGGCGCGGCAACACAACGGTCCGCATGCCGGCCCGCACCGCTGCCAGCAGTTTTTCCTTGATCCCGCCAACAGACAGAACCTGACCACGCAGGGTCATTTCCCC
Organism: Desulfuromonadales bacterium; assembly: GCA_030154185.1. GTDB lineage: Bacteria > Desulfobacterota > Desulfuromonadia > Desulfuromonadales > Syntrophotaleaceae > Syntrophotalea. The sequence goes on along the minus strand of JASKKK010000078.1, from coordinate 3,992 downwards.
GGTCATGGCGACTTCCCGATTTACGGGACGCTGCGAAAGGATCGAAACCAGCGCGGTTACCATGGTGACGCCGGCACTCGGCCCATCCTTGGGGATGGCTCCGGCCGGTACATGTATATGAATGTCGAGAGTCTTGTGAAAGTCGGCATCGATCCCCCACTGCCCGGCATGCGCCCGCGCGTAACTCAGGGCCGCCTGGGCACTCTCTTTCATGACGTCTCCGAGTTGTCCCGTCAGATGCAGTTGTCCGCTGCCCGGCATGATACTGGCCTCGATATGCAGAATCTGGCCGCCGACCTCGGTCCAGGCCAGCCCCGTGGCAACCCCGACCTCGTGCTGTCCGAGCTTGTCCTCGTCGAGATAACGCGGCGGTCCCAGATAGCCGGCTACCGTTCCCGCCGTCACCCGTACCGAGCGCAGGTCGTCTTCTGCGCGGCGCAGCGCGACCTTGCGGCAGACGCTGCCGAGCTCGCGCTCCAGATTGCGCAGTCCGGCCTCGGCGGTATATTCGCCGATGATCTTCAACACCGCATTGCGGGACAGGGACAGGTCTTTTTCCTGCAGGCCGTTGGCCTCGAGCTGGCGGGGAATGAGGTAGCGTCGGGCTATCGCCAGCTTCTGTTCGGTGCTGTAGCCGGCCAGACGAATGACCTCCAGACGATCCTTGAGTGCCGACGGCACGCTGTCGAGAACATTGGCCGTGGCAATGAACAGGACTTTGGACAAGTCGAAAGGCAGATTGATGTAATGGTCGGAAAAAGCGTGGTTCTGTTCGGGATCGAGCAGTTCCAGCAATGCAGCGGAAGGGTCACCGCGAAAATCGGCGCCTCCGACCTTGTCAAGTTCGTCGAGCATGAATACCGGGTTGTTGCTGCCGGCCTGTTTCATGCTCTGAATGATACGCCCCGGCAGGGCGCCGACATAGGTGCGCCGGTGCCCGCGAATTTCCGCTTCGTCGCGCAAGCCTCCCAGCGAAACGCGAACGAACTTGCGTCCCAGGGCACGAGCAACGGATTTTCCCAGGCTGGTTTTGCCGACGCCCGGGGGGCCGACGAAACACAACACCGGCCCCTTGAGTTTCTTTTTCAGCTTGCAGACCGCCAGAAACTCGAGGATGCGTTCCTTGACCTTTTCCAGGTCGTAATGATCTTCATCGAGAATCCTACGGGCTGCGGAAAGATCGATGCTGTCACGAGTGCTTTTCTGCCACGGCAGCTCCGCCAGCCATTCCAGATAAGTGCGCAGCATCGAATATTCCGCCGCCTCGACAGGCATGGTTTCGAGGCGACGCAACTGTTTGTGCGCCTCTTTGCCGACTTCGGCCGGCAGTTTGGCTTTATCGATCTGCGCCCGCAGCTCCAAAAGGTCTTCCGCCTTGGCATCCGTCTCCCCCAGTTCGGACTGGATGGCACGCAGTTGTTCGCGCAGAAAATATTCGCGCTGTGAACGGCTCATCTCCTCGCGCGCCTGGTTCTGAATACGATGCTGCACCGAAACGAGTTCCGTCTCCTTGGCCAACAGTTCCTTCACGCGATGCAGACGATGAACGGGATCGTCTTCTTCCAGGATCTGCTGCGCAACGCCGACCTTGAGCCCGAGGTTGCTGGCTACGACATCGGCCAGTCCGCCGGGATCCTCCATGTTTTCAGCAGCCAGGACGACTTCGTTGGGAAAAGTCCGGCCCATACCCTGCAATTCGTTCAACTGATCGCGCACGGTGCGCATCAACGCCTCGGATTCCAGGGATAATTGCGGAATGTCCGGTTCGTCCAGGTCCTCGACACTCACGGAAAAAAACGGCCGGGTTGCCAAATACTGGCGAATCCGTGCCTTGCCGAGTCCCTGCACAAGAACCTTGGTACGCCCGTCGGGTAATTTGAGGGAGCGCATGATCATGCCGACACACCCGGTCCCATAGATATCATCGGGCGACGGATGCTCCAGGTCCGGTTCTTTCTGAGAGGCGAGCATGATCATTCTGTCGCCTTCCAGGGCTTTCTGCACGGCGGCCAGGGACTGGCTTCGCCCGATGAACAAGGGCACGATCATATGCGGAAAAACCACTGTATCTCTCACCGCTAACAGCGGCAGACTGTCGGGCAGCTCAAAATCTCGGGCGGATGGTTGCAAAGGGATCTCCTTGTGATTTCATCGGGACGCTTATCGTAAACGAAGGCGGTGCTTCTGCATCTTTAGCGAATCCCGTTTCGATGCGGATTTTTTTCTCCGTCGCCATTGATGCATACGCAAAAAATCATTAGATGGCATCGTTAATGATGGAAAAGGCTTCTGCTTCTGTCAAGCGTTCACAACAAAGACGAAGTCGCTTTGTCCGGCGATTCTGCCGTTGGAATCAAAGCGGCGTTCCGAAAAACGAACCTGACCGTCATACCCGATCATCAGCAGAGTAGAGCAGCGGGTACCGTAACCGGGAAATTGCACGAAAATCGCCCCGAGAGCGCGCTCCAGGTCACGATCGATACCGGTTTGAGGCAGATCCTCCAGGGGCGGCGGCTGCCGGTCCGCCAGCAACTCCCAAAGTTGCTCGGCACGAAAGTCCGGCCCATGCAGCATCTTACGCAATTGATCTTTGGCTTGTTTGACCTTTGGCCAGGGAGTGTCCAGGAGACGGTTGCTGAGACCGTAAATTCCCGGGGACAGGCGCCTTACCCCGGCGTCGCGATTGGAATAACCGGCCAGTTCGCTACCTTTGCCGGCCAAAAGGTTGAATCCGGCGAAGCGATGCCCCATTCGGGCAACGTGTTCCAAATAGTGTAGCGGAACGTCCCGACTGCGCAAAAAACCGCTCACCAGCAAGCCGCGGGACCGGCCGCCCGACTTCACGCCCGGCTCTCGAACATTGGTAAGAGCGGCCCAGCCCCCCTGCCGGTTAATTCCCAGCCAGGTTCCGCCACCCTGCAGGTCCCGACCGGCCAGAATCTGAGGCGCCTGAGGCCAGTAGGCGGCAGCTGCCGTCGGCCGGTCGAAATATTCATCCCGGTTGGCGGCCAGCACCAGCGAATAGTCGGCATGCACGCGATGCGCCAGCACGATCAGGCACATCGTCGGTTACCCCATGTCATCGGCCGGCGGACAACGATGCCGGCCAGTCCTCCGCCACGATGAGCCTGGTCGCGACCTTCTTCATGCATCAGGATCTCCCAGCCCGCAAACATGCTCGGCAATTCACCGGGGTCGAGGGAAAAATCGGGGTTGGCCGGCCCGCCGGGGAAATTTCCCGCACGGCTGAAGGTGCGCAGCGCCGCCACCCCGCCCGGCCGTACCAGGCGCCGGATTTCGGGCAGCAAAGAGCGCTGCAGATAAAAAAACTGGATCACCGCATCGAAAGGGTCCAGCGACAGGGCAGGATTCTGTTCCAGGTCCTGCTGCAACAGGCTGATGTGGAGACCGCGCCGCCGCGCTTCGACCTGCAGTTGTCCCAGAGCTTCGACGGAGGCATCGACGGCCGTGACCGTAAAGCCGCGTTCGGCCAGAAACAGGGCATTGCGACCGCGACCACATGCCAGATCGAGAATCCGGCCGACCGGCAGGAGGTGCAAAATCCTCTGTAGCCAGATATCGGGACGTAACGCCTCGTTGTCGCGTTCCTGCCAGATTTTATTCCAATCGTTGGTCATGGGCAATGAAGCTCTGGTCGACAAACCGTTTGGTTAAGCTGAATTTTGGGTCTTATAGGATTTATCAGACCTATAAAAACCGTGAAGACAGCAGCATCCGAGCTATCCGTTGTGCCGCAGCCAATCCATGTAACGGGCCACCCCCTCTTCGACAGTCAGAAATGTGCCGTCGAAACCGGCCTTACGCAGACGAGTCAGGTTTGCTTCGGTAAAACTCTGGTACCGTCCCTTGAGATGCTCGGGAAAGGGAATGTATTCCAACTCGCCGCGATCATGGGCCTTCAGCACGGCATGGGCGACGTCGTTGAAGGTCTGGCAGCGACCGGTACCGACATTAAAGATGCCCGAAACCTG
>JASKKK010000077.1 GCA_030154185.1 Desulfuromonadales bacterium | reverse complement strand
AGCTGTTTTTTTCATAATTTAGACCCCCTTTGCGGTTTATTGTGCCGACATCGGTTCGTGACCGAACTCGCCTTCGAGACCGCCTATGGTTTCGGTGGTCCGGGCCGGAGCGGTGAAACTGTGACGGCTCATGGCTGACGGATCCTCCGGAAATCTGCGCCCTTCAAGACGCCCTTCAAGATAGAATTCCAGGCTGTTGGGGGGGCGCATGTACTCGCCGGGGAAGCTGAGGTTGCCTTCCTTGGTTGGTTTGACCAGATGCGGTGTTACGGCAATGAGAAGGTCTGTTTTTTCCTGGGTGTAACTGGTGCTGCGGAACAGGGCGCCGAGGATTGGCAGATCACCAAGGCCAGGTATTTTGGATACGCTTTCCCGCAGACTATCCTGAAGCAAACCGGCCAAAGCCAAGGTCTGGCCATCCTGAAGTTGTACGGTCGTTTCCAGTTTACGTGTCGTCAAGTTGGGTACAACAAATTCAGCCCCGACGATACCCGATGGAATGGTACTGGTTGAAGCGATGTCGCTGACACTGGGTGCAACGCGCAGACTGATCTTACCATCGCTCATGACCACAGGAGTAAAGCGGAGGGCGACACCGAATTCCCGGAATTCGATGGTTACGGTATTGTTGTCCTGAGGCACGGGAATGGGAAACTCTCCACCAGCTAGGAAACTGGCTTCCTGACCGCTGATTGCTACAAGCCGCGGTTCGGCCAGGATGCGTGCAAGACCCTCATCTTCAAGAAAACGCAGGGCAGAGGTAAAATCGCCTAATTGAACGAAGATATTAGCTGGATTGCTGGCTAAATTGGCGAAATTAAGTAGTACGCTTCCCAAACTTTCACCAGGGAACGTAGTACTTCCCGAGCTGCCGGCGTCGGAACCGGTGGTAGCGTTGATTCCGCCAACCCCGGCCACGACTCCGTCATTGCTGCCCAGACCGTCGAACCCGAGGGCAGCCTGCCAGTCGCGTCCGGAGGAACGGGTGACTTCGGCGAATTTGACCTCGAGCATAACCTGCTGAATGCCGCCGACGCGCAAAAGGTTGGTGATGCCGCTGCCCGATTTTCCGGTACCTTCGGCCCCGCTGGCCGCTTCAGCTTTTTGCGGCAGGAAGGTTTTTGTCAGGCGTATGACCTGTTCCACAACTTCCGGGCCGGATACCGTGCCCGAAAGGACCACGCCCGTTTCCGAACCATAGATCTTGACATCTTCGTGGGGATAAAGTTCGCTCACTCTCTGCTTGAGGGGCGTCAGATCGAGGTTGACGTTAACATCGATAATGGCCCGCACCTGCCTGGCGGCATCATCCCACACGGTGACCCGGGAAAATCCGATCTGTTTGCCGAGGTTGTAGACGTTGATCAGGTTGGGACGCAACGGTCTGGCGCCTATGATGTCGCCGTTGGAAATGAGAATTTTCATTCTCTGGCTCGGTTCACGGATTTCCACCAGTTCCGAACCGCCGATATTGACGTCGAGCGTCAGGTGCTCGATGTCGTCGGCAGCGGCGGAGCCGGTGAACAGAGCCAGGCAAAACAGGCCCAAGAAGCATATTGCCGGGAAAATGGCTCGGCGCGTTGTCATGATGACCTCCCTTTCAATAAACCCCAATTTTATTTAGCTTTGAACTGATAATTTTCCGCCGGTCTTTCACCCCGTATGACCTCGACTTCAAAAGTCGGTGCCGGGCGCCTGTAAACCCTTGGTCCCGCTCGGCGAACAGGAGCTCTTTTTACCACCTTTTTGACTGGCGGGGGAGTTTCTTTTTCGTCAAGAGGGTTGCGAAGGATGAGCTGGATGGGACCTTCATGGGTTTTTTCCGCAAGCATTTCCGCATCTTCCGGGTCGATTTCAAGAGTGACCGTTCGCACGATTTTGGGTTTGCCTTCCTCGATATAAGTTTCCTGGGCTATGGCCAGAACTTCGACCTTGCGTAAAAAGGTCTTGGCCTCTCTGGTGCCTTTCGATTTTTCATCGATGGAAATAATATCTACAAAGGTGTTCGGAAGAATGAACCCTCCGACGCCCACCACTTCATCGACCCTTATGGCCATGGCCCGCATGCCGGGTTTGATCGTCGCCACGAGCCCCGCGCCGGAATTGGGAGCGGCCAGTTCGGCGGCGAGAATCGGGGTTCCGGTGACCATTTTGTTGACGGAAACACGGCCTACGACTTGCTCGATGTTTTCAAAAGCGCCTTTCGGTACGCTGGCCTTGGGCCATTGTGCCATCGCCAGGTGCGTTTTATCGAGACGGGTGCCGATGCTGACGTCCGTTGCCGCTACGACAATTTCGGTTATGGAGATGGATTCAGCCGGTGTTACGGTTGTTTGCGAAGCTTTAGACGACAACCATTGGTTGACCAGAATAACCGCAATGACCCCGAAAATGACGGCCAATGCCAAGGCGATGATGGTGCCATATTTTTCATGCTGGGCCTCCTGTGTTACGGAAAGATAAAATCGGGGTGCCATTTTCAGGAACCACGGGTTTCACCCTTTTGAAATCCTCCGATGGAAAACATGCCGTTTGATTCAATGCCGTTCAGAAAAGTTCGCCCCATGTTGTCAGAGCGAAAAAACCGAATGCTATGGCTGTTGCGTAAGGGAATCGGTAGGTAAACCGACTTTCCCTGGTATCAAATGATTTGAAATCTCTGGTCAGATAAGCATTTTTAAGCATTGAAGCATATCGGCGAAGCTCCTGGCGGGCCTGAGGGGATAGAAGATGGAAAATCAGACCCAATAAGCCGCCGATCATTCCCATGTAAAGAAATATCTGAAAGGTCTTGCCCGGACCCAGTAAAGCACCAAGCGCCGCCAGTGCTTTGACATCGCCTGCTCCCATCCCGCCCATCAGAAACGGAATGAAAAGCAACGCGAGCCCGACGGTAAATCCGGTCATCGAATACACGATGCCGGGCAAGCCTGAGATGGCAATGTTGGTGACAAGCCCGATGATGATCAGGGGCAGAGTCAGAATGTTGGGGATTTTTGAGTAAAGAGTATCTGTTGCACAAATCAGAAACAAATAACCCGAGGCAGCCAGAATGAGCAAATCGGTGTGAAAACGGTAAATAAACAACAGAGCCAGCGTCATGGCCGTCAGCCCTAGAGCATAGCGAGTTATTTTCATTGCATTGGTATTTTTCATTCCAACTGCCTCGGAAGTCAGGTTAACCTACTTCTGGATATAACGATGGATATCCAGTGTTAAGGCATTGCATTGGCGATGTTGTTGAAGGTGTTGTTGACTTTTTCACCGAGCAAGGTGATGGCGCCGATGGCTACGATGATGATAAGAGCCAGCATGACGGCATATTCGGTGGCGGTGGCCCCCTCTTCACTGTGAATCAATTCTCTGCACTTCATCAGCATTCTTTTCATGTTTGTCCTCCTTCCGGATGGGGTTCGATGATTTCCGGCGGCTCTTCCGGTAAATCACCCGACAGATCGATGACGCTTCGCTTCGGTGGTGTAGCCTCTTCTTTTGCAGCGATGCTGCAAGCCACTAGAAAATACTGGTAGTTTGTTCTCCAACCTGCGGCAGGGCTACTTTTAATTTGAGATTAGCTTGGATTCGTGAACTGTCAAGGCAAGGGATCGCTCGAATTTCCTGGATTTTTCGGTTTGAGCTTAAGTCATTCATGGGGAGATTCGCGTTGCACAGGTTCAGGACTGAACATTCCAATTGAAGAATGTAGCGTATGTCGTTGTGGGAGAAGGATTTTTTGATTTCAGAAGTCCCTCCGATAACGCAATAAGCAAGAAAGCGATCTTAGGAAGAAAGTATTTCGGTGCAAAAGGTTTAATCCGGGGGATTTTGACTGTTGATTGTTCCCGAGGAAGTTCTCGAAAACCATATCGTATACGACATGGCCTCCGATGTATTGCTTTTTAAAAGTGCGGAATTCAACAGTTCTCCATCATTTTATATTTGTATCCACATAGGTTCAGAGGAGGTAAGGAATGAGCTCCAATCTCGACCCTGCAATTCTGCCTGAATCGGGGAAACCGTGGTGGTCCTGCTTCCAAACATCCGATCTTTTCATCGACAGATTATAAGTTATAGTTTTGAAAAAGAACGGTATGCAGCCTGTAGGTCGCCGATCTTCGGATCTTGAATGGGGCCGAAAGGGGAGGGAGGTCGCGTGAAAATACTGAGGTTCGGCCTGGTTGGTGTCGCCAATACTTTTGTGGACTATGCCATTCTCAATGTGCTGGTTTTTGTTTCAGGGGTGGTTTCTCCTTTTGGACTGGTGCTGTGTAATTTTTGTTCGTTTTTGGGCGCGAACATCAACAGTTACGTTATGAACAAAAGATGGACTTTTGAGGATCGTAGTCAGTGGTCGCAGCGGGAATATCTTCTGTTTCTGCTTTGTTCCCTCGGCGGATTGGGGATCAACTGCGGCGTGATTTTTGTTCTATCCCAGCACCTTTTCAATCCGGGAGTCTCCTTTTTCGTGCATCTCAACCTGGCCAAGTTGGCGGCGACGATTGCCAGCATGGTCTGGAATTTTTTTTCCTACAAGATGTTCGTATTCAAGCGCCACGAAACAGAGGGAAAAACCATGGTGCCTGCCTGCGACGGGAAGCCCGTACCTCCGGTGCATGGCTGAAGACAAATATAAACCCCGCATCCTGAAATGCGGGGTTTGTCAGTCCTGGGGTGGCCCTTTGACCACCCCTTTTCATTTTAGCCGGTTTATCCGAGTCAGCCTTTTTGTGCAGTCGCGTCACTGAAGGCTGCATATTCGGCTTGATCCAATTTGCCATCCTGGTTGGCGTCGATTGTGGCAAAGTCTTCAACAAGCCCCTCACAAGATGCGGCTTCGTCAGTGGAAATGAATCCGTTTTGGTCCGCATCCAGGGTTTCAAAAGAGGGGAGGGTGCTTCCGGCAGCGGCAAAGGCCGAAATGGAAAGCATGCAAAGAGCGGCTACCATCAACAGGTTTGCAGTCAGTTTTTTCATGATTTTCTCCTTTTGACGTTTGGGTTGCCATCGCCTTATGACGATGTACTCCTGTTAATAGCATCCATCGTGCCATCTTATAAAAGCTTGTTATTTCAATGGGTTATGTTTTGCAAGCGTATTCTTGTCGATATTGACCACGGGTTCTGTCTCCTGTCGGGGACACGGTTTTTATTTGTCTCTGTAAGTTGTCAATATTATTAGAAAATTAGGGTTGCTTAATGGCGACATTGTCGTTCCCTAAAAAAATCCTTCAAATCTATCTTTCCTTTCCTCATCCAGATAACCCAACCACATGACATTGAGGGTTGCGACGCCGAACTCTTGCTCTACAAGTCCCTTGACGAGGTAAGGACGTGAACTGCCCAGTTTACGACAGAACCGTGCATACGCTGCCGGGAAGAATGTCGCGTCGAAAAGGGCTGTCGTATCTTCGAAAGTGACGAATTCCATCGCCTGTCCCTTGCCGGTGCGTATCGGTTTGCCCGTCACCCAGATACCGGCCAGGGTGACGTGGCGTCCGACCCAGCGATTCAGTTCGACGGCAGGGATGGCGCCGCTGGCTCGAACGACTTCGCCGTAGGGGGCAAGGGGATGGCAGGCAGCAGGCATGCCCAAGGTTTCCAGTTCCTGGGTTCTCATGGTTGCGATGTCGTAAGGCGGCAGTTTCGGAGTCGATGCGGGTTCGGTATCGAAGAGGGAACCCATGCCGTTGAGGATATTTCGCCGGTTTCTCTGCAACAATCGCCAGATCAGCTCGGGACGCCGTTTGCAGCCTTCGAGAGCATCGAAGCAACCGGCTTTGGTCAACTGCTTGACGTTTTCGGCGGGCAGATGCGGCAGGCGCCGCAGAAAATCGTTGAAGCTTGAAAAAAGACCGTTGGTGCGACGTTCATGCAGGATCGTATCGATGGTGGCATCCGTTACCGAGGCAATCTGCATCAGACCGATGCGAAGCTGCCGGTTTTTGCCGCAATATGCCCGGTCGCTGGCATTGATGTCGGGGCGAAGGATGTCCAGTCTCATGCGGCGTGCTTCGGAAAGATAACCGAGGGTCGTGTAATAGCCGCCGCCGTTGCTGATGACGGCGGCCATGAACTCCGCCGGATGGTTTGCTTTGAGCCATGCAGCTTTGCAACTTACCAGGGCATAGGAAGCCGAGTGGGGCTTGCAGAAAGAGTAGCCGGCGAAGGAAAGCACCTGCTGCCAGATTTCCTTAAGTACCGCGTCGGAGACGCCTTTGCGGTTTCCACCGTTCATGAAGCGCTGGCGGTAATCTTCAAGGGTCTGGTCCTTGTCCTTTTTGCTGATGATCTTGCGAAGGCGGTCGCCTTCGCCGGCGGTGAAGCCGGCCAGAGCCATGGCGATCTGGGTTATCTGCTCCTGGTAGACGGCCAGACCGTAGGTTTCACCGAGAATCGGTTCCAGTCGCGGGTGCAGCTGCCGCCAGGGGTGGCCGTGCATGCGGGCGACGAATTCGCGAATGAAGTTGTTGGCAGCCGGTCGGATGATCGACGATGCCATGACCAGGTGTTCGAACAGGGTATCTTCGTCGGGCAGGGGGCGGCTGCCCCACATCTTTTTTAGCAATTGACGGGTTGCCGGCGATTCGATGTAAAAACAGCCGATAGTGTCGCCGGCGCAGAGCAGCCTGCGGGTTCCGGCATCGGCCAGCGGTTGCCAGCTGCGGTAGTCGATGCTGTTTCCCGTGTGACGGGCCACGGCTGCCAGGGTGTCGCGGATGACGGCCAGAGAGCGGTTGCCGAGGATATCGATCTTGACCAGGCCGGCCGCTTCGGCCTGGTCTTTTTCCCATTGGATGAGCGGTCGGCCCGTGGCGGAAGTCTCCACCGCGACGTGACGACGGATGTCGTCGGGTGCGATCACCAGGCCGCCGCAATGCTGGGCCAAGTGGCGCAATTGGCCGTTGAGACGGCTCGCGATGGCGAAGATATCGTGCCAGTCGCTGCTCAGGGATTCACCGCGAAACAGGGGGTGGCTGTCCATGGCTTGGATGCCGCGTTGTGCCGACCAGTGGCTGGACAATCTACGGGTAACCCTGTTGATTTCGTCGGCCGGCATGCCGAACACCTTGGCGACTTCTCTCAGGGCGCCGCGGCTTTTGAACCCTACCTGGTTGGCGACCATCGCCGCCCGCTGTTCTCCGTGACGCTGGAAGGCGAAGTCGAGTACGGCATCCCGTTCGTCCCAGGGAAAATCGATGTCGATGTCGGGGGGATCGATGCGTCCCTCGTTGAGAAAGCGTTCGAAAAACAGGTTGTAGCGTAGCGGGTCGACATGGGTGATGCCGAGACAGTAGGCGACGAGGGAGGCTGCGGCGCTGCCGCGGCCGCAGGTGCGCGGCGAGCGTTTTGCCAACTCCTGCACCACCAGGAAATAATGGGCAAACCCCTTGTCGCGGATGATGGTCAGTTCCTTGGTAAGCCGCGCCGTGATTTCCGCGTTGATTTCCCCGTAACGCCAGATGGCGCCCTTGCGGGCGCGGCATGCCAGCAGGCTGGCGGCTCTCTGGTCCGCCAGGCCTCGGAATCGAGGGAATACGGTGGCGGAAAAATCCCAGTCGGTTTGACAACTGTCGGCGATTTGGGCGGCATTTTGGAGCGCTTCGGGGCAGTGGGGGAAGTAGGATTCCATTTCCGCTTGCCTCCGCAGGAAATCGAGCGGTCCGGCACAGTCCCCGGCTGAGAGGCGCGTCAAGGTGGTATTTCCGGCGATGGCACGCAATACCCTGTGCGTTTCGATGTCCTCTTCTCGAAGATACACGGCACGGGTTGTGGCGACAGGAGGCAGTTTCAAGCTACGGGCCAGGGCCAGAGCTCGCTCCATGTGGTGCCCCGGAGAAACTTCCACGTACAGGCCCTCGCAGCTTTGTTTTGCAAGTCTGTTCAGCACCCCGGCGTCATCGCTGAGAATGTACAGCCCGTCCCTGCAGACCGCCAATGCCTCGGCAAGATCGCATGGATTTCGATCGTGAAGCATCGAAAGCAGACGGCACAGGTTGGCATAGCCGTTTCGGTTTTCGGCAAGCAGCACGGCGCGTTGCGTTCCCCTGACCGCTTCGGCACCGATCAGGGGAGCAATGCCGGCTTTTTTCGCCTCCTCGAGAAAATGTGGGATACCATATATGCCGTTTCGGTCCGTCAGCGCCAGATGTGTCATGCCCGCGGATCTGGCTGCGGCACACAGGTTGGCGGGGGAATGAATACCCCAGTTGGGTGAAAATGCCGAGTGTACGTGGAGGTGGGCGAAGCTGATCATAGTTTATTTAAATCATTGAAAATATGTCTTTGCATTCAAGGATATTTTTCCCGGAACTGGTACACTGTATTCAATTTTCCAGATTCCGGAGAAATGCTTGGTTTTCGAGGCCGCTGCGAAAAATATTGTGTTGTCGTCGCTGATTGAATAGATACGTTACGAGATGAATGCTATTTTGAAAAATATGTTTTTATCGGTCCTGAATTCACAGTTTTTGAAACGTGTCGTCGTTGGACTTGCGATAGTTGTCGCCATATTGCAATTATCGATTCTGTTGCCGAAGACTTTAGGCAGGACCGATAAAATGCGAGATGTGTATGCTTATTATCTGGTTAAAGAACGTATTGAGCATGGAAGGCCTATTTATCTGAATTTATCCAAGAAAGGTCCGCACGACTCATCCCTTGCCCTTTACCTTTATCCTCCCGTCTTTGCAGGCGTGTTATCCCTGTTGCCGAAAATGAGTTTCTTGACATTTGCCCGTTTCTGGACGTTGCTGCTTTATGCCGCATTCTGGATCTATGCGACGACCTTGGGTAAACTCGCTTCCGGCAGATTCAGTCTTTCAACCACACTGACAGCCGGATTGATCCTGTTTTTTTTCCCGGGTACGTTTCGTGCGCTTGCGCTTGGTCAGATCGATCCGCTGCTTTGGGCCTTTTTCGGCCTGGCCCTTTCCATGCCTCTATTCAGGGGAGGGTTCACCATGCTCGTCGCCATTATCAAGCCCTGGGGAATATGGCCTTTTCTCTGGTCTATTGGCGAAGGCCTCCGGGTTTGGGCGGGAGCGATAACGGTTCTTTTGGGGAGTGCTCTGGTGGGCGCTCTGGCCTTCGGAGGGGAGGCGTTTGTGGAAAACTGCCGAACCTGGTTCACACATATACTGCCCTCGTTGGCTCAAGGAGCATGGTCGCCTGATAACCGATCCTTGAGCTTCGCTCTTCTTCGCGGTGCGCATTCCGTCGGACTATGGAGTTACGATGGCGGAGCGCTCCCATTGGGAGCTCGGATCTGGTTGCTGGGCTCCGGACTTGCCGGGCCTTTGTTGATCGGATGGCGTTTCCGTCGCTCGTCAAAAAACCTGCAATTGGCGGCTGTCGGTTGTACAGCGATTCTGGTCTCCCCCATCTGCTGGACGACATACCTGCCTGCCTTGCTAACTCTGGCTGCCACCGCATTTCACAGCAAAATCCATGAGGCAAAAGAGGCGCGCCTTTCAACGCTTACTAAGTGATTAGTGATTCGTGATTAGTTATTAGTTATTAGTTATTAGTGTCGCGATTAAAGCCAGTCACCAATCACCAATCACCAATCACCAATCACCAATCACCAATCACCAATCACCGCCTTCCCCCGTCTTTGCCCGATTTCTCCCCCATTGGATCGATTCATGCCCGAACCGTTCGCGCAGCTGGTCCAGGGCATTTTGCAGATTCGGATTCCAGGCATTCTCCTGCTGTGATGCGGCAAACAGGACCATTTGCCGGGACAGCGGGGCGAGGCGGTCGCAGCCAAGGCGCAGGGCGCGCAGGCGTACGCGGCGTTGCCAGGTACGTTGCAACAGCCGGTCGGCGGCGTCCATGAGTTCGAGGTCAAAGGCCTTGGCAACGGAAAAGGAGTCTGCTTTCTCCTCGCTGATGCCGTCGACATAACGTACCTGGAGACGCAGACGGGTGCTGCCCCGGCCCAGATTGCGCAGGCGCAAACCGCAGTTTTCGGCGAGTCGTCCCAGAGCGGCGCGCACTGCTGCATCGTCATTGTCGGCCTGCGAAAGCACGGTCTCCTCGACGATGGCGGTTGAATGTCGCGGCGGACATACCGGGCTGGGGTCGATGCCCCGGGCCCTCTGGTGCAACAGTGCGGCAAATGAGCCGCAGATCGGCTCCAATTGGGCGACCGAGAGCGCGGCGATCTGTTCGATGCGCCGCAGATTCAGATCCGCCAATAGGCGAGCGGTGCGAATGCTGCCCACCCCCGGCAGGGTCGATACGGTCAGCGGTGCGATAAAATAACATTCGCTGCCGCGCAATACGTCACAGATGCCGGGCCGACGCAGATAGTCGGCGGCGATTCGCGCGACCAGTTTGTTGCCGGCTACGCCGCAGGTGGCCGGCAGGCTAAGCTGCTCGGCGATATCCCGCTCCAGGCGGGCCGCCACATCCAATGCGGCTCCAAGCAGCCGGTGGCTGCCGGTCAGGTCGATGTAGAAGCGTCCGTGATTGCCGGGTTCCCAGAGCGGACTGCAATGCAGAGCCAAACGGGTAAAGACCCGCAGAGCCCGATGGGCCAGTTCCGGTTGCGGCGGCAGCAGGCGCAGGGCAGGGCAGCATCTGCGGGCGACATGTGCGCTCATACCGGGCCGGACCCCGTCGTCGCGCGCTTCGGATGAAACACAGCGCAAGGGGGAGCGATCGCTGACGCCGGCAGCTACGGCTACGGGACGGTCTTTAAGATTCGGGTCGGCGGCACGCGCCAGGGCGACATCGAAGTCGGGGACGGCTACATGCAGAATGTCGCGTGTCATGCTCAAGATTAGACCGAAAATCACATTTAACAGGGATGCAAGGGATTAAAACCGAAGACGTATTGTCCGCAATGAGGTTTTCATATTGGTTTGACCTTTCTCTCATTCATCTCCTTTATCCCTGTTTTTATTGGATTATTTAGTCGTTCGGTAATGCCGGATCACACCGACCACTACCCCTTCGATGCGAAAGGTTTCCGGGTCATCGACGATGATGGGTTGCATGGATGGATTGGCCGGATGCAGTTCGAGCTGTCCGCCACGTCGATGCAGGCGCTTGACCGTCGCTTCGTTGTCGAGCAGGGCGACGACGGTCTGACCGTGTTCGGCCGTGGCCTGCTTGCGCACCACCACGTAATCGCCGTCGATGATGCCATCGCCGATCATGGAATCGCCGGCCACGCGCAGCACGAAATGCTCGCCGGGGCCGACCATGGTCGGGGGGACTTCGATGATATCGGGCGTTTCGATAGCCTCGATAGGTTTGCCGGCCGCTACCGTGCCGGCCAGCGGAAGTTTCAAGCCCTGCTCCGGCTTTATGTTTAATTGCAGGCCGCGGCGGGCATTCCAGTTGCGTTCGAGCAGTCCCTCGCGTTCCAGTCGTACAAGGTAGTTCTGCACGGTACCGAGGGAGCGGAAGCCGAACGCCCGCGCGATTTCCTGCTGGGAGGGAGCGAAACCCCGCTCTTCGATATGCCGGGCTATGTAATCGAAAACCTGTTTTTGTTTGGGAGTAAGGGGAGTCATGCGGCCTCCTCATTTCATCGGTCGGCGTTTCGTTTACCAGCTGCAAGTGTATGCGTAAGTTTTGCGTAAGTCAAGGGGAGGGTAAAGGTCCAAGGCCCGAGGTGAAAAAGCTTTTGGGATGCGGTTTGCGGGACGCGGGACGCGAAAATCCGGGTCTGTTGACAGCGGAGAGATCGCCGAACACAATCCCAAATGACAAATGACAAATGACAAATGACAAATGACAAATGACAAATGACAAATGACAAATGACAAATGACAAATGACAAATGACAAATGA
>JASKKK010000024.1 GCA_030154185.1 Desulfuromonadales bacterium | reverse complement strand
CTAACAGCATAATACGAGACGGTTCCTTTTTTCGAAACCCTCGGAACTTGTCACTTGTCACTTGTCACTTGTCACTTGTCACTTGTCACTTGTCACTTGGGATTGTGGTCAGCGACCTCTCCGCTGTCAACAAAACCGGACTTTCGCGTCCCGCGTCCCGCAAACCGCGTCCCTCGGGCCTTTCACGTTTGGCCTCGGGCCTGCCTTTAAACCACCGCCTCCCTGAGATAACGAGCGGCATCCTCTGGGGGCGTGGGATTGATGAAAAAGCCCGTTCCCCCTTCGAATCCGGCCGGGTCCGTGATTTTGGGAGTGAGTTCGAAATACCAGTGATAATCGCAGCTCAACGAACCCCAGCAGTCCGAACGCCCCGGTCGGGGCAAAGCGGATGGCGCATTGTGCAGTACGAGATTGAACGGCGGGTCGCGAAGCACGGCACGCAAACGCCCCATGATATCGTGCATGGTCTCACCCAGAGTAATCATCGCCTGGTCGGTGAGCAGAGCAAAATCGTGACTGTGTCGTCGGGGAACGATACGCAGGCTGAAGGGGTGGCGGGAAGCAAAAGGCGCAAATACGGCATATGCGTCATCGACGCGAACCAAACGCCGGCCGTCATGCAACTCCTGAGCAAGCAGATCGCACATCAGGCAGCGCTCTTTGCGACGGAAATAATCCCGACTGGCCCGCAGGGCCGTGCGCAGATGCGGGGGCAGAATCGGCAACGCGAGCAGCTGGGAATGGGTATGGGGAATGGTCGCCCCGGCTTCCAGGCCGTGATTTTTATAAATCACGATATGCCGGAACCGTTTGTCCCGCCGCAGGTCGATAAGCCGCGAGCGAAAAGCGCGAAACACCTGGGCCAGTTCCGTCGCGTGCAAATCTGCAGGGTGCCGATCATGGTCCGGGGTTTCGATAATCACCTCGTGGGCACCGACGCCGTTCATGACGTCATACAGCCCCTCGCCCCGCGCATCGAGCTGACCTTCGATGCGTAACATGGGATATTTATTCGGAATGACCCGCACCCGCCACCCCGGTTGATTGGGCCGGCTGGCGTCGGGCCGCAGTGCATAAACCTCGGCCGGCGTCTTATCTTCGTGACCATAACAAAACGGACAGACGGTGGTTACGATGCGTTTGCGTTCGGTTATGAAATCGGCGGGACGACGCCCCCGCGACTCGGCAATCACGACCCAGCTGTCGATTAAGGGGTCCCAACGTAATTCGGACAAACGAACGACTCCTTTCAGACGTTATCCCCTGCGGTTTTAGGCCACAGGTTCACAGCGGCCATTGTCGATCCTCCAGATCGGAACCGAAATAGTTCAACATAAGCGGGCCGTCCGCCGGCCACCGGGCCAGTTCGCCTTCGGAAGCCAAAAGCCGCCAGGTCAGGACCAGGCGATCCCCCGCCTTCAGTTCCAGAATTTCCAGCGGCAAGGCCATTTCGGCAATGGTACCGACGGCACCGG
The DNA here is from genome assembly GCA_030154185.1 of Desulfuromonadales bacterium. GTDB lineage: Bacteria > Desulfobacterota > Desulfuromonadia > Desulfuromonadales > Syntrophotaleaceae > Syntrophotalea. The sequence continues at coordinate 38,389 of JASKKK010000024.1, read as the reverse complement.
GACTGTAGCTTGCGACGCTCCCTGCATCAGAACGCTTGACCTCCGTACGATCGCCCCCCGAGGCCAGACGAATTTCCCAGTCTGCACCGGCCTGCATCTTCAGCAGCAACACGCCATTCGGCCCGGCCAACTGTTTCATGGGGCTTTGAAAATCGAAACGCAGATAAAAATACCTTTCGTCATAACCGTAATAGAATCCCGACAGATCGAAGCTGGTATTGTGCATGGCGCCGCCGGCGGCCAGGTCGACGCTGCCTGCTCCAAGCCATTCGAAATAGTCGGTCACCCGGCCGTCGATAACGGGACGTATCATACTGGTCGGCTCCCATACGCGACTGCGACGTCGCGTAGCCCGCAACGGATAGCGAAGATAATCCGGTACGGAACGTGATGCTGCCTCGTAAAAAGCCTGCAGGTGATGACGGAACAACCGGTCGAAGGTTGCCGCCTGGGCAGTCTGATGATGGTCTCCGAACCACCAGAACCAATCGCTGCCCTCGGCCCGCAGCAAATGCGGCAAAGCGGCAGCCCGCGCCTTGTCATCCGTTTTCTGCAGCGTACGCCGAGCCGCGCCAAGCCATTCCCAGGCCCGGTTTTCTTCCGGATGCCCGATCCAGATGTCAAAGTCGCCGCTGATCCAGGACCCGGGCGCCAACCGGTCCAGAGGTTCCGTTTTATGTTCCGACACGGCATCGCTTGCAGTCACGAGACGCAGAGCGGGATCCTCAATGATCCCCCGGTAGAATGCCTCTAAAAAAGGATAACCGTTATCTTCGTAACGTTCCCAGCAGTTTTCCCCGTCGAGGATCAGGGTCACCAGCCCCCCCGGCACCCGCTCGGCAAGACTTCGCAGGCGATCGAGCAGATCGTCCGCCGCCTCCCTGGAAGGCCAACTGGCGTAGACGAAACCGATACGATCCGACAATTCGCAGTCGCGAAACAGCAACGGCAATCCGGCGAAGCTGTACAGCCGGTAAAGCCGACGGCGATCCTGCAAACCGCCCGGCAGAGATTTATCCAACAACGCCTCGTCGCTGGCCGCCCAACACGCGCCTTCCTCGGCCAGAATGCGCACCGCCGCCTCGCTCAAACCGCCTTCGGCAGGCCAGATCCCGCGAGATCCGCAACCGAAATAGTGGTCGGCGCAACGCAATCCCAGACGCACCTGCCGGCGTGCGTCCTCGGGAAAACGAAAAGGCGTATCAGGCAGAACGGCACCGTTGCGGGCACGGGCAGCCTCGCCGGTATCGCACAAAAGAGGTAAGATGGGATGAGCGTAAGGCGTCACCGACATTTCGATCGAAGACCGGGCCTCAGCCTCCCGGTAGCGTCCCACAATGCCTTTCACCGTCTGCCGGTAGCATTGCAACAGGCGCTGCTTGTCTTCCTCGTCAAAATGCCGCCCCTTGGTAAGCAACTCCGTCACGACCCCCGGTGCCCGACGCAGGTAATGCCCCGACCAGGCCAGCAAAAACCACACCTGCAGATCACGCAGGTCCTGAGGAGTGAATCTCGACCAGGCCGGCTTGCCGCCCTGTTCGCGCAGGTCTTCCAGTTCTCGATAACGGGCATGGGGTTGAATATGCCGTTCGGCGTGAACGGAAAAAAACGCCTCCACGAGAAATGCCCTGTCGCCATCTCCAAGATCCTCAGGATTTCGACCGGCCATGTCGAGCCAGCGGTCGCGTATGGCACCGGAGGCGTACGCCTCCAATTGTTCCACCAGCGTGGGAACGAGATTGAAAGTGACACGGGCGCCACAGTCGAGGGCCGTCTGCAACATGTCACCGTAATCCTTTACGGCATGCAGAAAAGCCCACGGCAACAATGCTTCACCCTGTACGGGATCGCGATAGTCGGGCTGATGCATGTGCCAGACCAGGACAATGTTCAGGGCTTTCAAAAGTGTTTCGGACAGAAGCCTACGACCTCCTTTGGCAGAATGTTTTTCAACCGCCTGTCAGTCGAGCAGTTCTTTTTTCCACGTCTCTACTTTGTCCTTGTAGCAGACCAACAGTTTTTCGGCACGCTGTTCATCGGGCGAATCGGCCACGATATGCACGACAGGGCGATACTGATCGGGCAGCACCAGGACCCAGTCGTCGTCAAAGCAGACCTTGACCCCATCGATGAAAGAAGCGTCGAGATTCACCGAATGCTCGCTCATCTTACGCATCAGACCGCCCTTGAGCTGCCGGCTGCAGGGGACCTGAATCTGACGATAGGCACGGGCGGGCAGACCGCGACGCAGGCTGCCGAGTGTCATGCCGGTGCGTCCCAGCATTTCAAGGATTTTGGCAACCGCGAACATTCCGTCGAAATGCCCCTGGAAAGCCGGCAGGGCAAAGCGGCCGTCCATGGTGGCGGTCAGCAGCCCGCCCCGCTCGGAAATCGCCTCGAGCAAGGCCCGGGCGTCGTTCTTGACGGTTCTCAACGTCAGTCCTCCCTGGTGCGCCACCCGTTCCATGGCCCTCGGCGCCGAGACCGGCAGCACCAGAGTGCCGGCTTTCTCGCACCGGCTTATCAAGGACACGACCACACCGAGTGCTTCGGTTTCGGACAACAGGACTCCGTTTTCGTCGATCATGCGCAACTGTTCCCCGGAGGGATCGAGCCAGAAACCAGCCGTGGCTTCCAGGGAAGAGACGATACGGGCCAGTTGTTCCATGGCGCGGGCGGTCTTTTCCGGCGCAATGGCACTGCGCCCGGCCTCGACATGGGAATTCAGTTCGATCACTTCGCAACCAAGGTCGGTCAGCAACCCCGGCAGCAACTCGCCGGCGGGCGAGTGATTGAGATCGACCACCACCTTGGGCGCAAAAGAACGCAGCATTTCGGCATCGAGGGCGCGTAAAAAACCCTCCTTGTAAAAGACGGTAAGTTGCGGCAATTCACGAATCTCCCCAGGTTCGGCGTAATGGACGCGACGGAAGTTTTCCTTGAAAAAAATCCGCTCCACGGCCTTGGCGGTACCGGATGGGATTTCCAAACCTTCGGCATCGTAGAACAGAATTTCCGTAGCGGCGGGATCATCGTGAAACTGACGGAAATGCACACCGCCGACCTCGCCGAATGTGCCGAGCTTGTAGCTCATGACCGGCAGCGGCATCTGCTTGATGTCCCGCACGTTGACGCCGGTGGACAACAGGCCTCCCAAAAAAGCCCGTTTGAGCATGCGCGACGAACGCTGTCCGTCGCGGCTGGTGATAACGTAACTGTCCCGGGGCAATACGGAGCCGTAGGCCGCTCCGAGTTTGGCGCAGAATTCCGGCGACAGTTCCACATTGCTCAACCCCCTCACCGAAGCACCTTCGAAGAGGCTCTTGCGCCACTTGTCGCCCCAGATAAGGTTGGTGCTGACGATGGAACCGCTTTCGATCGACTTGCGCGGCCAGATTTTGACATCCTTGCGCAGATAAACCTCGTCGCCGACGTTGGTTTCATCGCCGATAACGGTCCCCTCTTCAGCCACCACCCCGCGCCCCAGGCGCGCACGATGCCCGGCCACCGTACCGAAAAGGCGACAGCCACGCTTCACGAAGACATTGTCCCACAGAATGGTATCTTCCAACTGAACATCGTCTTCGATCACACAGTTGCGCCCGACGATGCAGTTCTTCAACTGTGCACGCCCCAGCACCTGGCTGTTGTCGCCGATCACCACCATGCCTTCAAGCAGAGACAGGTCGTCGGCAGCCACCTGGGTATCGGTACCGAGATAAATTTTGCGGTGCCCATCGGACAGATTCGGTTCCGGCAATTTGGTGGAGACCCTGTCGTGGAACAGATCACGGCAGGTTTCCAGATAGGCATCGGTATTGCCGATATCGGCCCAATAGCCATCCAGGCGACAACCGTACAGGGGGCATCCTTCGGCCAGCATATGCGGAAAGATGTCCTTGGACCAGTCCCGGTTGGTTTCTTCGGGAATCATGTCGAGCACTTCCGGTTCGAAAACATAGATGCCGGTATTGATGGTATCCGAAAAGACTTCGCCCCATCCCGGCTTTTCCAGGAATTTGGTGATCGCCCCTTCCTGATCGGTGATAACCACCCCGAACTGCAGGGGATCCTCGACCGAGGTCAGGGTGATGGTAGCCTGGGCCTGTTTCTCCTCATGGAATTTCAGCACCGCGCCCAGGTCGAAGTCGGTCAGAAGGTCGCCGCTGATAACCAGGAAACGTTCATCGAGATAAGGAGCCGCGGCCTTGACGGCACCGGCGGTGCCGAAATCCTCCAGCGGCGTGACGTAGGTTATGCGGACACCCAGTTCGCTGCCGTCTCCGAAGTAGTTCTTGATGGTCTCGGGTTGATGAAACAACAACATGACGACATCCGAAATGCCGTGCTTTTTCAGAAGGTCGATGATGTGACTCATAATGGGCTGGTTGACCAGCGGCACCATCGGTTTGGGAAGATTTATGGTCAAGGGTTGCATGCGGGTTCCGAATCCGCCTGCCATGATTACCGCTTTCATCGGTTTGACCTCCCGCTGCTGGACAATGTGCCTTTTTTGGTCAGCACGCGCTGAATTTCACTTTTCAATTCGGACAGATCCGAACTTTTCACCACATAGCCGTCGGCCAGCCAGGAGGAAAAATCCTCTTTGTAACAGCTGAAGGCCGTGCAGAGAATCACCGGCAGATCCTTCTGACGACTGATAATGTCCTGCAGCATCGACAAACCGTTATCCCCACCAATCTGAATGTCGAGTACCACCAGGTCATAGCGCCCCTCCTGAAGCAGACGTTCCGCTTCTTCCGCCGACCCGGCCGCATCGACCTGATATCCCGCTTCCTCCAGTTCGCACTGGAACAGATAGCGAATATCCTGTTCATCGTCTACCACCAGCAAACGCGCCACAAAAACCTCCCCTATCGACTGTCTGAATCAGAACCGACACCAACTGCAGAGTTCGAGCAATGCGAGTTTTCCGCCTTAACCGAGAGGATTATATCAGGCAGAGGGCCTATTTCAATCGCAGCCGGAAAAACCGGACCGCGAACCAAACCTCTTGCCCTTCAACCGATCTGATGGCATAGTCGCTCCATGCATGACAAACCGTATTTGACCTTTTCCCGGCACCTGAAACAGCGCTTCGGCGGACGCGTGCATAAAATATCCGTCGATGCAGGCTTTTCCTGCCCGAACCGCGGCGCCACCCGCAACCGGCCGGGCTGCCTGTTCTGCGATCCGGACGGCTCCGGCGCCGTCGGTATCGATCGTGGTTTTCCAGTGGCCGAGCAGATTGAACGCGGCAAGGAAATCATGATCCGCAAATACAAGGCCAGGCATTTTCTGGCCTATTTCCAGCCATTCTCCAACACTTTCGCTCCTGTCGAGCACCTGCGAAAACTTTACGACGAAGCTCTGGCCGTCGAGAGGGTTGTGGGACTGGCCGTCGGCACCCGACCCGACTGCGTCCCCCCCCCGGTCATGGATCTGCTGGCGGAATACCATCGGCGTACATATTTCTGGCTTGAGCTTGGCCTGCAGAGCAGCCATGACCGCACGCTCGAGCTGTTGCGCCGCGGACACGATTACTCATGTTTTCTGGATGCTTATGAAGCCGCAAAGGCCAGGGGGCTGAGGGTCTGCGTACACGTCATTCTCGGGTTGCCGGGCGAAAGCCGCGCCGACATGCTGGCCACGGCCGAAGAAATGGCCCGACTGAAGGTCGATGGCATCAAGTTGCACCTGCTGCACGTGCTGCGCGGCACCCCTCTGGGGGACCTCTACCAGCAAGGCGACATCAGGATACTGGAACAGGACGAATACGTATCGCTGGTGGCCGACGTGATCGAACGCTTACCGTCGTCGACCCTCATTCACCGTCTGACGGGGGACGGGCCGCGCGATACCTTGCTGGCGCCTTTATGGTCCTTGAACAAGTGGGAAGTGCTCAACGCCATCGACGACGAACTGCAGCGGCGCGGAACGCGCCAGGGAAGTTGGAAGGGAAAATCCTAGCCGAAGTCGACCTTCGGCCGGGACCTGCTTAAGAAAAGAATTGGCAGCGCGGCCTGGCTCCCATCCGGAGACCGGGAAGGGGCTGACCGTGCTTTTTATTTGAAAAAAGGCCGTTTTCGGATGAAAACCGCCTAAAAATCGGGTTGGGCCGCGATAGCGGTCTGGGTCAACTGCTGACCCTGCTCGCCACCACTCCAGGAAACCAGCAACAACGAAGCCCAGAGAAGACTTAAAAGAACAACGGCTGTTTTAAACATGCGGCGCACCCTGAGGACTGAAGGGTTGGACAAGGGGCTCAAACTCGATGGCGTCGCAAAACCCCGCCAATTGCCGTGTTGCTGCAATTGCTTTTGACACTTTTTGCTCAGCCGTCCCATTTGATGATTTGATGCTTTCTGCGAAAGCACCACACTTTGCGGCGCAACATATCCGAAACACAGGATAAATGCAAGGAGCTTTCGTGTTCCTTTAAGATCGCTTCTGCACAGTTTCGGACTGTGCGTATATACATCCGCCTCTGTCCGAAGATTCTCAGCCTCTCGCGGCTCTTGCCGCGCCTACCGGGTTGTGATATGTTCCGCGCTGCTTTGAAGGTTCCGCTGCATCCTTGTTTCCCGACCCGTTTTCCTTACCGGCCGCATATTTTTATTTATGGATTTATCCGCTCTTAACGATCAACAGCTTGCCGCCGTGCAGCACACGGAAGGCCCCCTGCTGCTTCTGGCCGGAGCCGGCTCGGGAAAAACCCGCGTCATTACCAGCCGGATCGCCTACCTTCTGCAGGACAAGGGCATCCCTTCCCAATCGATCCTGGCCGTGACCTTCACCAACAAAGCCGCCCGGGAGATGCGCGAACGCGTTGAAAGCATGGTCGGACGCAAAGCGGCCAAGGGCATGGTTATCAGTACCTTTCACGCGCTGTGCGTTCGTATTCTCAAGGAAGACATCCAACAACTCGGTTTCAAGAAAAACTTTTCCATCTATGGCGGTGCCGACCAGTTGCGATTGATTCGGGATCTGCTGCAGGAGGTCAATACCGGCCTGCGCAAATTCGATGCCGACCGTGTTCAATGGCTGATTTCCGATGCCAAGAATCGCCTTGTTTTCCCCGAGGATTTTCTTCCCAAAAACGGCGACGACTACGGAAAGGTGGTGGCGGCCATCTACCCCCGCTACCAGCGCGCCCTGAAAGCCTTCAACGCCGTCGACTTCGACGATCTGATCATGTTGACGGTGCGTCTGCTGCAGGAAAAGCCGGCGGTTCTGGAAAAATACCGCCAGCGCTTTCGCTACCTCATGGTCGATGAGTACCAGGATACGAATGCCGCCCAGTACCGCCTGCTGCGGCTGTTGGCCGAAGGGCATCGCAACCTGTGCGTGGTCGGTGACGACGATCAATCCATCTACGGCTGGCGTGGCGCCGACCTTGGCAACATCCTCGACTTCGAAAAAGACTTCCCCGGCACCACGGTCATCCGCCTGGAACAGAATTATCGTTCCTCCGGCAATATACTGTCTGCCGCCAACGCCGTTATCCGCAACAACCGCAAGCGTAAGATCAAAGCGTTATGGACTTCGGACGGCCCCGGCGACAAGATCGACTACCTGCTGTGCGATGACGATGAGGACGAAGCCAGAATGGTGGTGGAACGGATTATGACTGAAAAGTTCAAGGCCGGATTGAACTACCGGAACTTTGCCATCCTGTTTCGCACCAACGTTCAATCGCGCGCTTTCGAGGAGCAATTGCGCTACCAGAACGTACCCTATGTACTTATCGGCGGACAGCAGTTTTTCGACCGCAAGGAAGTCAAGGACGTGCTGGCCTATTTCCGGGTGCTTGTAAACCCCCGCGACGAGGTCAACCTGCTGCGCATTCTCAATACGCCCAAACGGGGCATCGGCGATACCAGTGCCGATCGCCTGATCCGCTTTTCCGCCGCGCAGGATGTCCCGCTGTGGCAGGTCCTGCAAAATGCCTCAGAGGTCGATGGGCTTGGCGACAAGGTCGTCGAGGCCATACAGGGTTTTGTTCAAATGATGGAAAGCTTCCGGCACCGTTTCCGCGTGGGCCGAATCAGCGATACGGGACGGGAGTTGCTTGCCGATCTGCGTTTTGAAGACGATCTGCTGCGCACCGCCCAGGATCCCGACCGGGCGCGGCGGCGCATGGCCAATGTCGCCGAGGTCATCAACGCCATGGCCTCCTACGAGCAACGTGAGGTGCAGCCGACACTGGAGGGCTTTCTGGAAAAGGTTTCGCTGCTGGACCGGGAGGAACCGCCGCGGCAGGACAAGGATGCCAAACTGCAGCGCGATGCGGTGGTGCTCATGAGTCTGCATGCCAGCAAAGGACTTGAGTTTCCCTGCGTATTCCTGGTCGGTATGGAAGAGGATCTTCTGCCGCACAAAAAATCGGTGGAAGTAACCTTCGATATCGAAGAGGAACGTCGCCTCTGCTATGTCGGTATCACCCGTGCACAAAAAAAACTGTCTCTGCTCGGCGCCTCCCGCCGCAAGAAATTCGGTGTCATGCAACCTCGTACGGAAAGCCGCTTCCTCGAGGAAATTCCCGGCGAGGTACTGCGCAAGACAGCCGGCGAGGCCCCCACCGCCGCCACCGAAGAGGAAAAGGACCGGCTAGCCCAAAGCGCCTTTGCCGACATAAAGGCATTGCTGGGTGACTGACGCTGTCGCTCTGCTGCGACATCCGGCATCCCGCAACCTGCTTCATCCGATCATCCGAAGGTTTCCGTTGAATCCCCGGCCTCGCTCCCGTTCTGACATGATATAATCATGACAAAGTAATTTGTTTTCCAAAACAGGAGACTGCCATGAAAGATATCCTTACCACTCTCAGGGAAGACCCCGCCTTTGAAACGCTACTGCATGTCCTGAATGAAGTCGGCCTGCTGGACGTGCTGGAAAAGACGGAAAGCCTCACCCTGTTCGCTCCCGACAACGAGGCCTTCAAGCGTATCAACCTCGAAGAGATCATGCTCGACCGCTCGAAACTGCAGGGTATTCTTACCTACCACATGGTCGACGGAGAGCGCCCCTACGAAGGACTCGAAGCCGAGGAAAACATCTATACGCGCAACGGCAAGCACCTCACGGCCCATCTGGAAGTCGGTGAATTGCGCATCGACAACGCAGCCCTGACCCGGACCGATATCCGCTGCAGCAACGGCATCATCCACGTTATCGACAATGTCTTTCTGCCGCAATTCTCGGGATGGTACTGCGCCTGCTGCTGAGCGACAAGGTATCGTTGCGCTGGATATCCCCTTTTATCCAGGGGAAATATACGCTATCCTTGGGGCTGTCGTCTGCCTTGCGGCCCGCATGGCGCCGAAGGCTCATCCAGCCATCCCCATCTACCGGAGGTACCGATGCGAGGCTTGCTGATTCGCTGGCTTATGTTGACCGTTGCCATACTGCTTGCCGCCTACCTGCTGCCCGGCATCACGGTGGGCGGACCCTTTTCCGCCTTCTTTGCCGCCGCTGCCCTGGGAATTCTCAATGCCCTGTTTCGTCCCATTCTGCTGCTGGTCACCTTGCCGCTGAACATCCTCACCCTGGGGTTGTTCACATTTGTCATCAATGCCCTGATGCTGATGATGGCATCCGGCGTCATCGGAGGGCTGCAGGTCCGAGGCTTCTGGTGGGCCGTGCTCGGTTCCCTTATCATCAGTCTCGTCAGCTGGTTTTCGACCTCCTTGATCAATGAAAGCGGTCATGTAGAGATCATTTCGCTCCAGAAACGGCACGGCCGCTGGCAGTAATCCCAATAACCGTTCGATCCATTCCGAGGAGATTCTATGCTGCGCAAGCTTAGTGCCGCGTTTACCGGCGGCGTGATCGGAGCTCTGCTGTCCAGCCTGCTTTTCTGGGAGCTGGGACGTAATGGCGTCACTGCCTGGATGGGGATCACCCTGCGTCCCGGCCTGTCCTTTGCATGGCTTTATCCCCGCCTGGTCGCAGGCGGCTTGTGGGGACTGCTGTTCCTGTTGCCGCTGCTGCCCAGCCGCCCGGCCACCCGCGGCCTGCTATGGAGTCTCGCCCCTTCGGCCTTTACGCTGCTGCATGTGATGCCGATGGCGGGGAGGGGCCTGTTCGGTTTGGGCTATGGTGCATTGACCCCGGTATTGGTTTTGCTGATCAATGCCGTTTGGGGACTGACGGCTGCCTTCTGGTATCGCGCAGCCGCACGATGAGCCCTCTTTTTTTTCCCGTGTAAGAATCAGGATTATTTTGCGAGGTACAGGAAATTGAAAAACCATGCGATCATGATTGTGTTGCTGTTGATTGTCGGCGCCACCATAGGCTATTTCATCCTGCGCGACAACCAAGATCCACAGGTAACCCTCTCTCCCTCCAGCGGTGCCGTTTCCGTCAAAAAGCCGCCGCTACTGCAACTTCAGGACGACGGCGCCGGCCTGCGTACCCTCGTCGTCAGCGTTTCCCAGGAGGGCAAAATCAGCGAGTTGCTAAAAAAAACCTGGGAGCGTGGAACAAAGCAGGAAAAAATCCCCCTGCCCCTGGAGAAGCTCTCTCTCAAGAACGGTCCGCTTCAAATCAATGTCAAGACCAGCGATTACGCCACCCTGGCCAATCGTACGGAGCAGAGTTTCGCGCTGGAATACGATACCAAACCGCCTGTGATTTCCGTCCTCACCACCGCTCATAACGTCTACGAAGGCGGTGTCGGTCTCACCATGTTCCGCGTCAACGAGGACGTCAAGTTCGCCGGCGTCCAGGTAAACGACTATTTCTTCCCGGCCTACCGACAGGACAACGGGGTTTACGCCTGCCTGTTCGCCTGGCCGCACAACGTCGAGCGCAGTGCCTTTACGCCGCGCGTGGTGGTGGAGGATCTGGCCGGCAATCCGCGCACTGGCGGTTTCTACTACCATTCCATCCCGCGTCCGCCGCGCCACGACCGGATCAACGTCAGCCAGCGGTTTCTGGACAACAAAATGCCGGATTTTCAGCACTATTATCCGGAGACAACCGATCCTTTGCGGCTGTTTTTGCACGTAAATCGTGAACTGCGCGCCAAAAACGTGGCCAGACTGCACGAATTCGCCACCAAAACCGCCGATCACCCCTTGTGGAAAGGCGCCTTCCTGCGGCTGCCCAATGCCGCCCCCCGTGCGAATTTCAACGACAATCGGGATTACATATTCAACGGCAGGAAAGTCGACAACCAGACCCATCTGGGCCTTGATCTGGCCTCCCTCGCCGCCTCTCCCGTCCCCGCCAGCAACAGCGGCACCGTGATCATGGCCGAGGACTTCGGCATTTACGGCCAGTGCATCATCATCGATCACGGCCTCGGACTGCAGAGCCTTTACTCCCATCTGAGCAGCATCGATGTTGCCGTCGGCGATCAGGTTGCCAAGGGACAGATTATCGGGCGCACCGGAGCTACGGGCATGGCCGGAGGAGACCATCTGCATTTCGGCATTGTCCTGTCCGGTCTTCAGGTCAATCCGCGCGAATGGCTGGATGGCCACTGGATCAAGGACAACTTCACGGACAAGTGGAAACGAGCCATGTCCCAGCCGTGAGCGTTCAAGCAGGTAGCACCCTGTCAACCTTGGATTGTTATTGCTTGATTCGAGCAGGAAAGCGGCCTTCCCAAACCGGAAGACCGCTTTTCTGCCTTTATTGGCGGATGGCCATGAATCGCACCTTATGGCCGTGATGAATAGATCGAAATCCGGTTGCGACCCGTATTTTTAGCGTCGTAAAGGGCCATATCGGCTTGTTTGATCAACTCTTCTCGCGACAAAGGGTTGGCATACCCGCAGACACCGGCGCTGACGGTAACCCGGTGTTTGTCTTTCAACAGCCTGGATGCCGCCAATTCCCTGCGAATACGTTCGGCAAAAACCCAGGCCTCTTTAATGGTGGTATCCGGCAACAGGGCTATGAATTCTTCTCCACCGAAACGCGCCGGAAGATCCGACTTGCGACTGTATTTTTTCAGTAACTCGGCAAAGCGGCACAACACCTGGTCTCCGGCATCGTGACCGAACAGGTCGTTGATCTGTTTGAAATGATCCAGATCGAACAACACCAAAGAGAAGCCTTCTTCCCCAGGCGCGGTTGCCAGCAGCATATCCTCGAGTCGATCCATAAAACTGCGACGGTTGGGTAAATCGGTCAGGGGGTCGGTCCTGGAGATATGCTCGATCTTTCCGTAAGCGACTTGCAATTCGCGATGTTTCTGAACCAGTTTCATATGCACGCTGGCCATTTCATTGGTCAATTGCGAAAGCGTATTGAAAACCTGATCCTCCGAATAATGGAGCCTTTCGCCGATCATCAAAGTTCCACATGCGGCAGCAAGTGTCACGCAGCGAAAGTGATGACGGGCATGTTTGAGACAGAGCACATGGGTCTGAGGCTCCGTTCCCTGCAACTCCGGGAAAACAGTCTCTTTCTCCTCGCTCGGCACCCCCATCAGGTCCTTGAGTGGCCTGCCCTTGAAATCGACGATAAAGGGAAAGAGACCGGCAAAAGCCCGATTCCAGGCGAGCAACCTTCCCTGAGCGTCGAGGCAAACCAGAAAGGTATTCTGCAGGGTATCCAGCAGGATTTTCAGAGCCCGGGGTTCGCCCTGTATAAGATGAGATAGATTCATTGCACCTTATTCCACCAGCCTCGAGCTGTTTGTGCGGCCGTAACGCAACTATCGGCATAAGCATCGGCACCGAGCGTCTTCTGCAGCCGATTTCCCAATCGAAAAACCTGGCCTCCGACCATGATAAAGGGGCGTTCAGCAGGGGATAATGATTCCAACTGGTCGATCATTCGTTTGAGATGACGCAGATTGAAGGGCATGGCAATGGAAAAAGCCAGCAGGCAGGGCTTTTCCGCACGGACCAGATTCATAAAATCCGCGCAAGGGGTGTTGGCTCCAAGGTAGACGGTTTTCCAGCCGTCAAGTTCCAGGGTGTTGGCCACCATCCATGCACCAATTTCGTGGTATTCATTGGGCGCCACCGTAACCAGAACTGTCCCCTTATCCACGGAAGGAAGGTCCAGCAGAGGATATATGGACGCCAGAAGTCTCATGACAACGGCGGAGGCCAGATGTTCCTTGGCCACGGAAATCCTTCCCATCTCCCAGTCCCGACCGATTCGATACATGGCCGGCTGGAAAATGTCGAGATAGAGGCGCTCCAGCGAACCGGTGCGTTCCAGAAACGCTCGTCCAATAGCAAAACACTCAGCGAAGTTGCCCTCTAAAAGATGATCGTAAAAGACTGCATCTTGCGCATCCTCGAAGAAAGGCACTTTGTCGTCCCACGCATGTTGGCCGGCCAAGTCGACAAATACTTCATGGTTATCCAGAAGAAATTCGTACACCGCAACAATGGTATTGCCCTCATCTGCGAGGATCTGCTTGATAACCGAAACCCACGCCTCGAGCTCCGTCACAAAATAATCAGCGCTGAAGCCGTGATTGAAATAGGCCCGATAGACCCATGGCACCGTGCGTACCAGCATATCGTATCCCTGGAACTCGAAGACATTGGCCATGAATTCAAAATGGTAGCGATGATTGTCGAACATCATCTGTTGCGGGTTGCCCCCCAACAATTCGGAAAGATCCGGCCGCTCAAGCAGGATGTTGTTCACCTGTTCCAGCATGGCTTCGCCATGGTAGAGGTACAGGGCAGATACCGCTTCGGGTACGAAGACCATTCGGTTGGCCTGCTGAAGAAGTGAATCCATGCGGATCTCCGAAATATGACAGAACATGGCAAACAGGTCCTGTCAGCGATCGAGTATGGCCTTCACCGACAAAGAAGACACCGCCAGGGATCGGAAAGGCCGGGCCAAACCTCTCAACAAAAACGTGAGGATGACTTCAAAGCCGCCCGTCCGGGACAAAGAACCATACGCGATGCTGGAATAAAACGGTCAATTGACGCAATTGCGTTGACGATTGGCCAGTATAAGTCCGGCTTGTTCGGCATGCATCAATACCGGCCATTGGCCTTTTCGCAAATCGCCGGTCTCCGGATCAAGCCAGAGCCCCTGGTAAAACAGCAACCTTTCCATACTGAGAGCACGACGAACGATGGATACGGGGAGCCCGACCGTTTCGGCGACCTCTTTCATGCTGTATCGTTCGGCCAGAGACCAGACCTTTTCCATGGTCTCCAGCTGGTCGAAATCGACCGTTACGCCACCGAGACTGCTCTCCTTGACATATGGAGGAGGAGGATGGTCAAGCAGGGAGCGTCCTCCTTCATGCGCCTGTCCCGGCGTCTTACGCCCCTTTTCGCGAACCGGATCCTGTTTTTCCAGCTCATCCAGTGCTTCGCTCCAGCCTCGAGGGTCACTCAGGTCGAAAACCCGGTCTGCCGTAGCGACTTTCACTCCATGCGCTGCACAAAGATTGAACCAGAAAAGATAGTCCTCCGGAACCTCTCCCGGAGACAGGCATGACAGCCTGTCAATATGAATAATCCGGAGCGCCCCGGTGCAGATCTGCTGTTTCAAAGAAACACGCTCGGAAAAACCGTCAGCCTTCTTCAAGGTGGCAATGGAGCGATTCCCCTCGCATTCGACAGGCTCCACCTGCTGTTCACCGACGGGAACTGGAAGCGTCTGAGGAGAAGCCTCTGTTTTTTAGTCACCATTTTTTCCCTTACGTTCCCGATATGACGGTGAAAAAAAACCTTCCAGCCCGCATTTCATCCGCGCCGATATCATCAAGATGAGCTTCTGTTATTGTGAAAATTGGCAGGCAGGTAAATTCATCCGCATCTTGACGAAACTCCGCAACGCCTCCGAAGCAAGCACCAGCATGTATTACCTGATTCTATCCGGAGATAGCAATTATGCAAAAAATCGGAGAACATTTTTTCACGTCCGTCAAAACCGGCTGATCTGTCTTGCGATTACCTGGCCCAGACATCAGCGACAAGGATGTTTCTATAAAAAACCTTTAAAAAAATCGCCGGGGAATTTTCGAACTTTTTAGAAAATCCAGGCGATTACGATATATTCGAGGAGATTTCCGAACGGGGAAGGATAGGGATTTGAACAGAATGGCTGAAGGCTACTCTCAAACCACCTCAACCTGTGCGAACCCGCCCCCTTCGGTGCGCAGATTCGTTACCTGTCCGTGATACAGGCGGGCGCCGACACCGAGGATTCGGTCGCGGTAGGCATACAGACGCAGATCGGTCTTCATCGGTTTTTCGGCTTCATCCCCAGGGGTCAGGGAGGGCGCCACAAACTGCTGCAGCAAAGTCGTATCGTCATCGAGGGCATTGAATCGTTTGCGGGTCATTTTGTCACCGACCAGCACGCCGCGACTTCCAAACCGATCGACGGGTTTGAATACCCAATGGCTTTTGTCCTTCCACAACGCATCCCGATCCTGGGTGCGCAACAGTCGACTGACCGGTACCACCCGCCGCAACAACTCCACATGCTCCTGCGATACCCCGATGTCTTTCAACCTCCCGACATCGCTCCACAGGACCATGCGCCGTTTATCCCCCAGCAAACCGTAAGCGAAGGGATTGGGTGTCAAACAGAGTCGCCGATTGAGGTAAGCGTCGCGAATGCCCGCCATGGCAGGCTCTTCCAGGTAAAAGTCGCAATGCCGGTTATAGATCAAATCGACCGCCTCGTCATCGAGGGTCGCTCCATCGGCCCCGGCTTTCAGTTGCTGCGGATCCACCACCTGCGCCTTGCAACCCCAGTCGCGGAACAGACCGGCAAAGGCTTCCATTTCCCGGTAGAGAAACTGTTCCTGCGGCGTTTCGTCGACAATGGCGACATGCCGGGGACGGTCCTGGCGCCCCTGGGAAAAAGCATGTATCTCCTCGGCGAATTGCTGCAGAAAAGCGTTTTTGAGTTTGTCGCTCATATGCGCCCGAGCTGCGGCTTCATTCTCGAACCCCGCCAGATAGGACAACAGCGCACCACCGGCGTTGGTATTGACCTCGATAAGGTGTGGCCCCTCCTCGGTCAGGTGAAAGTCATACCCCATCATTACCGCATCGTACCCGGGATCAAAACGCGCCGTCTCGGGCACCAGAGGCATCACCGCCTGTCGATAGGCGGGCATTCTGCTGAGACGGTAGAGGGCTCGCACGGTCCTGATCATGGTGCGCAAATCGCGGCGCGGAAGATGAACGGTCAGATCGCTGATGGCTTCTCTGTATAAAGGCATATCTTATAAACTCGTTGTATTTTGTGTTTAAATGATCCGGCCGCGGCTCTCGCCACTTCACCCCCAACACCGGCGGGTCGCGTCCCGCCAGACGCCTTCCTCTTTTTGCTTGCCCAAAAAGAGGAAGCAGAAAAAAGGCACCCCGTTCCTGGCCCGCCTGCGGCGGGTACCCTCCACTGCGCAACCGCCGGGCGGGCGGAAAAGATTCGCTACGCTCAGTTTTCCGCCTGTTTCGCCCGCCGCCCGCTCCGTTCCGGCGGCGTTACAGGGGGAATAACGGCAAAGCCGTTATAAGGCAATCCAGCAGGACCGGTGTCTGCAACAACTTCGCAAACAACTGGCGAAGCATTACCATCTCGCAAGTGGAGCATACGAAGCTCCATCTTCACAAATTTGCAGCGGCGGCAATTACAACACCGCCTTCCGCATCCTCTCCAAGCCCTCCTGCAGCACGGATCGCGGACAACCGAAATTGAGGCGCACGAACCCCGGCGCCCCGAATTCGCGACCGTCGGACAATCCCACGCCTGCCCGTTCGAAAAACCCGGCCGGATCGTCCAGCCCGGCGCCGCGCGCATCGATCCAGGTCAGATAGGTCGCTTCACCCGGGGCGGAACGCAAACCCGGCATGGCAGCGACAGACTCGGCGACCAATGTGCGGTTGATGCGAAGATAATCGAGAAGAGCATCATGCCAGTCGCCGCTGTCGCGATAGGCGGCCAGAGCTCCGACATACCCGAACAGGTTGACATAGGGCACGATGCCGGCCATGGCACGCTGAAACCGGCGTCGCAAAGCGGCGTCGGGGATGATGGCGTAGGCACAGTTCAGCCCTGGAAGATTGAAGGTTTTGCTCGGGGCCATGAGGGTAATGGTGCGCGCCGCGACATCGGCATCGAGAGCTGCGGTGGGGAGATGCTCGCGATTCGGCTCCAGCACCAGGTCGCAATGAATCTCGTCGGAGCAGAGCACCAGATCATGGCGCCGGCAAAGATCGGCCAGGCGTCCCAGTTCGCCCTCTGTGAATACGCGACCGGTGGGGTTCTGCGGACTGCACAGCAACAACAGACGCGTAGCCGGAGTGATGGCCTTTTCCAGAGCATCGAAATCGATCAACCACCGTTTATCGTGCTGCACCATGGGCACCGTCACCCGTTTGCGCCCCGACAGCTCCGGGGCCGACAGAAACGGCGGGTAAATGGGAGTCATGGTCAACACCTCGCTGCCCTCACCGCCCACCGCCCGGCAGGCGACATTCAGCCCCACTACCAGTCCCGGCAACCAGACCAGCGCCTCGGCCTCCACCCGCCATCGATAACGTTCCCACATGCGAGCCAATATAACCTCGACCAGTTCGGCAGGAGCATGAGTGTAACCGAAAACGCCATGCGCGGCGCGTTCCTGCAGGGCCGCAAGTACCGCGGGCGGCGCAGCGAAGTCCATGTCCGCCACCCACAGCGGGAGGACATCGCGACCGACATAACGATCCCACTTGAGCGAACCGGTGCCGCAGCGGTCGAGAATGCGGTCGAAATCATACATGGCCTTTATCCTTGGGAGACTGTCCGTAGGTGGCGAACCTGGCCAATACTCGTTCCATCTCTTCGTCCGGCAAAACCACCGGCTCGCCGACCGATTTGGCCTGATAGTAGATACGCGCCACCAGTTCGATCTCTTCGGCCGTATTAAAGGCCCGCGCCATATCGCCGCCGACAGAGACCAAACCGTGGTTGGCCAGCAATACGGCATTGTAGGCGCCGATACTGTCCGTCACATTGCGGGCCAGTTCGGGGGTTCCGAAGGTGGCGTAAGGCGCCAGCGGCACCTTGTAACCGGAAAAACCGACCAGATAATGCACCGCCGGAATTTCCCAGCCGAGACAGGCCATGGTGGTGGCATATACCGAATGGGTATGAACCACGGCATTCACATCCTGCCGTTCATGATACAGTGCCAGATGAAAGCCGAGTTCGCTCGATGGCTGATATCGGCCTTCGATCACCTGCCCGTTCAGATCGGTAATCACGACGTCTTCCGGTTTCAGATCGAAGTATTCGATACCGCTGGGGCTGATGGCGACGCGCCCGGCGGCTCGGTCGCAGACACTCAGGTTGCCTCCCGCTCCGGTGGTCAGCTGCGAGGTGATCATCTTGCGTCCGAAACTGACAATAGTTTCGCGTTGTTTTTGAATCGTCATGACATCCATCCTCGAAAAGATTCAGGCCAGGAAATTTTTCAAACCGGTAAAGAAAATCTGTGCCGCGATGGCCGACACGAACAGACCGGTCAGTTTGGTCAGAATGGTCAGTCCCTGCTGCCCCACCAGCCGCTCCAACCGCCCGGCCATACTCAGCAACAGACCGACGGTGGCAATGGCAGCCAGCATGGCGCCGGCCGTCACCAGCCTTTCCGCAAGGCTTTTGGGCTCGGCGGCCATGACCAGCAAAGCGCCGATGGTTCCCGGCCCCACGGCGATGGGAATAGCCAGAGGCACCACCGCCACATCCTCGCCGGGAGACGGCGGCGCTACGGCGGTAGGACCGCGCACCATGTTGACGGCAGAAAGGAACAGGACCGCGCCGGCGCCGATGCGGAAAGCATCGAGAGTGATACCGAACAGCGCAAAGATGTGCCTGCCGAACAGGTAGAGAACAAACACCGACAGCACGATGGCCACCGTTACCTTAAGCGCCGCCTTCTGGCGTTCGGCGAAGGGAAATCCCCGCGTCAGCGACAAAAACGCCGACATGACGAAAAACGGCGTCAGAATAACGAACAGTTTGAGATATATGTTCAGAAACATAAGACCCTTCGATGCGGATTAAGAGTTGATGGCATCGCAAAAACTCGCCAACTGCTGCGTTGCTGCGATTGCCTCGCTGTTTCGACGTACGTAAGCACGCCTTATTGCTCGACATTCGCGCGCCTTGCATTTGACGCTTTTTGCTAGTCATCCCATTTGATGTTTTTTGCGAAAGCATCAAGGGTTGGGATGACGACTCTCCGCCAATAAGCTTAACATGTGCCGGGGTTGCATTCAGATATTTCGCATGCGTACCGCATACCGCCCCCGGTAACGAACCTTTTCGTCCCCCTGCTCGAAAATCGATGCCGACAAAGTCAGCCTGGCACGTCCTTTTTTTTTCAGAGCCTTATCGAAGGCATGTACCGCATCCCGCTCAGGGACAGCCACCAGCACGTAAAAGTCGCCCCTGATCGGTGCCAGATAGCGGATATCGCTCTCGAACACCGCCGCCTCGCAATCGACGCCGACAGCCCTTTCCGCCAGCAGCGTGGCCAGCGCCCAACAGGAAAAGGTAGCCAGGGTGGCCAGGGAACCGGCAAAGCCAGTACCCTTGTCGTTGATATTCGGGCTCAGAGGCGCATCCATACGCAGGGTGCGGCCGTCCCATGAGGTAATCTCCAACGCCATGTGACGGGTCATGGGAATCTGCCGTAAAAAGCGCTCGTTCAATCGTTGTGCCGTATCATCAAGCATCGTACACTCCCGCCTAGGCGAACCTGCCGATATCCGTTTTTCCCCGAAAAACATCAGGGGCCAAGTCGTCTGGACCTGCCCCCTTGGTCATGTCATGGGTCGTAAACCTTGTCTCAAGCAGAGCCGGGAACCGTTCCATACCGCCCGGGCCCCTTTTTCTAGTCCGTTGCCCCCTGACATGTCAAGACCTTTATCCCCCGGGATCATTACCGATTTTCACACCCAGGACCGAATTCAATTGCAAAATCCAGTACTGTAATGAAAAGGGGGTTATGCTATTCTTTTATCGTATCTTCATGGCGATTCAGGATTTGACCTTGTCCCTTGCCGGTCCGGCAACTCCGATTCTGTAGGAGATTCCATGCAACCCCTCGGCTCTATCACCTTCCTGATTCATGATGCGCTGCTGTTGCTGGCGGTCATCAACCCCCTCGGCAATATTCCGGTCTATCGTGATCTTACTTCAGGTATGGATTCCGGCAAACGTCGGATCATCCTTCGACTGGGTGTCTTTACCGCCTGGGCCATGATAGTCGGTTTCGCATTGCTTGGCGATTGGAGCCTGAAAAACCTGTTTGAGGTCACCCTCGACGAATTCCGCATAGCCGGCGGCGTTTTACTGTTTATCGTAGCCGTGCGTGGCGTCATGAGCGGTTCTCTCAGTTACAACCTGTTGTCCGAGGATTTTCGAACGAGGGCCATATTCCCTCTGGCTTTTCCCATTATCGTCGGACCGGGAACCCTGGCGGTCACCATCATCCTCGCCCAGAACCGTTCCTCGGTGCATATGCTGTCCGTATCGGTTGTCAGTTGTCTGATCGTATATCTGATAGCCAGAAGTGCTCATTCGCTGATGCGGTTTATCGGTGGCTATGCCGCCATGATCATCCCCCGCCTGCTTTATATATTTCTGGCGGCCAAAGCCGTATCCCTTATCATGCGCGGCCTGACGGGATTTGTGCAGGGATTTTTCCAAAAAGGCGGATAATCCGCGTTCCGTTTTTCTTATGAACATCAACATGCTATAATTCAAGGACTTTTTTATTCTCTGCAGGGTCGACCGCACAACACCAGCCGGAGTCCGAACCCATGATTCGATTGACATGGACGTTAATCTTTCCGATGATCCTTGCCCTTTCCGTCACCCCGGCCCTGGCCAACCGGACGGACAACGCTCCCGTCCAGGTATTCGTCAGCGTATTGCCTCTGAAATATTTTGTCGAGCGGATCGGCGGCAGCCATGTCGATACGGAGGTCATGGTCGGCCCGGGTCAGAGCCCGGCCACCTACGAACCGGCCCCCAGGCAGATGAGCCGTCTCGGACAGGCGGACCTCTATTTCCGGGTGGGGGTGCCCTTCGAACGTATCTGGATGCCGCGTCTCGCCGATCTCAATCGCCGCATGCGCGTCGTCGATCTGCGCGACGGCATCGACCTGCGCAACCTGGAAGATCATCAACACGCCAAGGGCCCTGCGCATCATGAAAAGGAAACTGCCGGAGAACACAAAGACGATATCCTCGATCCTCATATCTGGACAAGCCCGGTACTGGCGCGCCTTATGGCCGACCACATCCGTGCCGCCCTGATCGCCATCGATCCGGACAACACCCAGGCCTACCAGGCCGGATACGCTGCCCTGGAAACGGACCTGACCACTCTCGACAGGCAACTGCGCAAGCGCCTGGCCGGCATCAAAAACCGCAAGTTTCTGGTCTTCCATCCTTCCTGGGGGTATTTCGCCGATGCTTACGGACTGCAGCAGATCGCCATCGAAGAAGCTGGCAAGGAACCGGGTCCCCGCGCCCTGGCCGGAATCATTGCCCGGGCCCGACAGGAAAACATCAAGGTGATCTTCGTCCAAAAGCAATTCAGCCGGGCCACCGCCACCACCGTGGCCCGCGCCATCGGGGGACAGGTCATAGCCGTCGACCCGCTAGCGGAAAACTACATCGACAACATGCGTTCGGCAGCAGAAGCCTTCACCAGAACCCTGGAAAAGCCATGAGTAAAACGATCATATCTCTTCAAGACGTGTCTTTCCGCTACGAAGAGCACCTGGTACTGCAGGATGTCAGTCTGACAATCCACGAACAGGAGTTCCTCGGCATCGTGGGACCCAACGGCAGCGGCAAAAGCACCCTGCTCAAAATCATACTCGGATTGTTGACCCCGCAAAAGGGCAAGGTTAAGGTATTCGGCACGTCTCCGGCGGAAGCCCGCCTGCGCATCGGCTATGTTCCGCAATTCGCGACCTTCGACCGCAACTTTCCCATCAGTGTACGCGAAACGGTCCTGCAGGGCCGGCTGGGCAAAACCCGCATGATCGGCGGATATCGACGCTCGGACCGTCAGATCGCACAACAGGCCCTGGAGGAAGTGGAACTCGGGGAATTGGCCAACCGACCCCTCACCGCTTTGTCCGGCGGTCAACTGCAGCGGGTACTCATCGCCCGGGCCCTGGCCTGCCAACCGGAGATACTGATCCTCGACGAACCGACGGCACATATCGATCCGAAAATCGAAGAGGGGGTGTTCGACCTCCTTAAACGCCTCAACGAGCGTCTCACGGTACTGGTGGTATCCCACGACATCGGTTTCATTACCCGTTACATCACGCGGGTGGCCTGCCTCAATCGCACGCTGGTATGCCACGCCACCTCGGAGATTACCGGCGAGATGATCGAGAAGCTGTACGGGGGCCCGTTGCGTGCCGTGCATCACGACACAGTCCTACATAGCCATTGAGAATGATGATGACGACTTTTCTGGACGCTCTTTTTTCCCAGCCCTTTATGCAACATGCCCTGATCGGTGGCCTGCTGGCCAGCGTAGCCTGCGGGGTAGCCGGTTCCTACGTCGTGGTTCGACGCATCGGCTATATCGCCGGCGGCATCGCCCATGCCGTGCTCGGCGGCATGGGACTGGCCTACTTTCTCGGTCGCAGCCCGGTCGCCGGCGCTATCGTCGCCGCCCTGGTGGCGGCCCTGATCATCGGTTGGGTGAGTATTCGCTGGAAAAATCAGGAAGACACCACGATCAGCGCTTTATGGGCCGTCGGTATGGCCGTCGGAGTCCTGCTCATTGCGCGCACTCCCGGTTACAACGTCGACCTGATGAGCTATCTGTTCGGCAATATTCTGATGATTCCGCGCAGCCATCTCAACCTGATCTTCTGGCTCGACATCGGCATCGTGCTGCTGGTGGTGCTGTTTTTCAAACAGTTGCTGGCAGTGTCTTTCGATGAGGAATTCGCCGAGCTGCGTCAGATCTCGGTAAACTTCTTTTCCCTTCTGCTGCTATGTCTGGTGGCGCTGACGGTGGTTATTCTGATTCAGGTGGTCGGACTTATCCTGGTCATCGCGCTGCTGGCCCTGCCGGCTGCCATCGCCGGCCAGTACGTACACTCCCTGAGTCGCATGATGCTGGTCGCCACTCTGCTGGGAGCCCTGTTCACCACCGGCGGCCTGTCCCTGTCCTACCACTACGACCTTCCCTCCGGAGCCACCACGGTACTGCTCACCGGTCTGGCTTATCTGGCTTCGTCCGTGGGCGGCAGTCTCTGGCGGTGGTGGCAGGTGCGCCGCATTACGCCTTCCTGAGCCTTCCATTGCGGAACGGCTGGCGCAATGCATCATGGCTCCGCCGGCTCCTGCTTCGAAGGCAGGCGAAACAAGGCCGCCTTTTGCCCTTCGGACGTCACCAGCAGCCCATCCTCGCCATCAAAACAGATGGCCTCGCGTTGAGGCAATCGTTCATCATCCGGCAGACCTATGGTCTGCGGCCGGCGTGTCAATGCCTTGCGCCACGATTCACCGCCCTGCCGCAGGTAAAGATAAGCGTTCTTATAGGTCAGAATCACCGCCGCGCGGCCATCGGCCCGTATGTCGAATGCTGTAGGCCAGGAACGATAGCGGCCGAAAACATGCGCCAGGTCATTACGGTCGGGAGAAGGGATATTTTTGATTTCCACGACCCGCCGGGCGATCTGCATCTGATCGCTGCGGGCGGGCCGTAAAGGCAGACGGTAAAGCACAGGCGGACTGGTACGCTTGCTCAGTAACAGCACCTGGCCTTGCTGCTCATCCACAGCGACCCCTTCGCAGTCCCGCGGTCCGTCTTCGAATTGCAGAGAAATACTCCAGGCCGGTGTAATGGTACCGCGGAAACGTCCATCGTCTCCGGGCAGAGGCTCGGGCACGACATGCAGCTGCACCTGTGGACGCACGGCGCGGTTGTCACCGACATCGGCCACCAGCAGGTAAGCCTTCCCCTGCCAGGTGAATGCTGCCAGATCCTCCCAATCGGTATTCTTCACGCCGAGGACACCAACCGATCCGCGATCTTCCCCACGGCTGCCGAGAGCATATAGTTCAGGGGCATTACCGCTGTCGTTCACCGCCCATAAAAGTCCGTCGGTCCGCCGGGATGCGGCCAACCCGGAAGCCTCCGTCAAATCGGATGCTCCAAGGTGTCCGATGCCGAACACCGTACGATAGCTTGTCGGCATTGAGGCGGCAAACCTATCCGCATATGACGTTGCCGCCCGGACAGCCGAACAGCTGAATAATCCGAGCACGCCGGCCATGATCCATCCCTGCCACCTTGTCATGTTTTTCTCCCAGCTTGAAAAGAAGATAGCATCGCAAAACACGCCAAATGCTGCGTTGCTGCAACTGTCTCGCTGCTTCGACGCATGCAATTACACCTCATGGCTCGACACTCGCGCGCCTTGCATGTGGCGTTTTTTACTTAGCCGTCCCGTTTGATGCTTTCTGCAAAAGCAGCAAAGATGCACCGGGTTAACGTTTTTCAAAATGCACGAAATCGACAAGGAACACCGCCCCCAGAAGCAGCGCCTTGTGTTCGCTGCTCCAGCCGGGCGGAAAGGTTACCCCGAAATTGTCCGCATCGGTAAACCCCTCCTTGAGCAACCCGCTCCATTTTTTGCATATCCTGCCCTGCTCGATGCCGCCCTGACGGACTTCGAATGTCCAGGGATGCAGAATCGGGCCGAACAACTGGCAGATCTCCCTGCCGTGGCTGTCGGTAACGGTATAGATGCGCCGCAACAGGGCGAATCGACGGCGAATGGTCCCCAGCACCCGACCGGTTGCATCACTGACCGCGGCTTCGTGAAAAAAGAAGCGGAAAGGACGACGCACCTGCAACATGCCGGAATCGTCCATTCCCCGGATATGGACCCGAAAGGGGCGCATGGCTTTTAAAAACCAGCGCAAAAGAACATTCCCGCCTTCCTCTGCGGCTGAAAACAATTCCCGGCCATCCGCGTCGAAAACCTTGTATCGATTTCGGGTTTCAAACCCCGTAAGGATCTCCCCCCACTCTTTTTTCTGGCTGACTACCAGACCGGCCGCTTCATTCAATCGATCCATGCATTCCTCCCTGGGGCAAGGCAAACCGGATTTCAGCCTGCCGGGTTTGTCTGCTATCAAGATAAGGCAAAACAATCTATTTGGGAACACTCATTTTTCTTCCCATACTCCTCGCAGTTGAAACGAAACAGCCGCCTCCGATACTGGAAAGCGGCTGTGTAGAATACGGCTGGTCCCAACGCAGAATCAGAACAACAGCACGGGACAATGAACCCGGTGCAGGGCGTGGTTGGTCACACTGCCGAACAAAACGTCACGCACCTCACCGGTACCCCGGCGACCCAGCACCAGCAGGGCAAATTTTTCATCGTTGGCGATATGCGGGATGACTTCCCGGGGAGCGCCCGTCTCCAGTCTTGTTTCGGCCTTCAGCCCTGCCTTTCGCAGCATGGCTGCCGCATTCTCCAACAGTGCCGTTCCGGCCTCCCGTGCCTTTTCGGACACCATTTCCAGCTGAAAATCGGGAATCATCCGGTAGGCGAGCCGATCCATATCGACCACATGCAACAGAGTCAAATGGCCTTCCGGCAGCCAATGGACCCGTTGCGCGATTTCCGCAACGACCCGTGAACTGACTTCCGAACGGTCGACCGGCAGCAGAATTTTCATCGAGCCCCTCCCTCTTCACCTTCCGTTTTATCCGTAAACCAGCCGCGGCAGCCACATCACCAACTCCGGCACATAGGTCAGCAACAGCAGCAAGGCGATCTGAATGAACAGGAACGGCAGGACCGACCGGGACACATAAAGCAGATTGCGATCGGCCACCGCTCCGGAAATATACAGCGACACGCCCAACGGCGGCGTGCAATAGCCGATGCCGAGATTGAGTGTCATGAGCAGCCCGAAGTGCAGGCTGTCGATACCGAACCGGCTCAGCAAGGGCAGAAAAATGGGAGTCAGAATCAGGGTCGCGGATATGATATCCATGAACATGCCCACCACCAGCAACAGCACATTCACCGCCATCAGGAAAACCCAGGGGCTTTGCACATTGGCCATCACCGCCTGGGCGATCCGGTCGGGGATCTGCTCGAAGGTCAGATACTCGCCGAATACCGACGCACCGGATACGATGACGAGCAGGGTTGCGGAGGTTACGGCCGAAGAGACCACCACCTTTTTCACGTCGCGCAGGCGCATGTCCTTATGGATGAAGATTTCCACGATGAAGGCATAAAAACAGGCCACCACCGCCGCCTCGTTGGCTGTGAATATGCCCGAATAGATTCCTCCGAAAATCAGCAGCGGCAGCAACAGCGCCCAGATGCTCTCGCGGAACACCGCCAGCAGTTCCTTCA
Source organism: Desulfuromonadales bacterium (assembly GCA_030154185.1). Classification (GTDB taxonomy): domain Bacteria; phylum Desulfobacterota; class Desulfuromonadia; order Desulfuromonadales; family Syntrophotaleaceae; genus Syntrophotalea. The sequence continues at coordinate 12,014 of JASKKK010000024.1, read as the reverse complement.
CTGTAGGACGCGGGCGGGTCTGCTGCCCGCGCCGACGGCAGAACAGACCGGCATACACCGACATGGCGACGATGATCAGCAAACCGGGAATGAAGCCGGTAAGAAACAGCGCCTCCAGGGAATCGTTGGAGATCATCGCGTAGAGGATCATCGATATGGAGGGTGGAATGACCACCCCCAGCACCGGTGCGGTGGTCATGAGACCGACGCTGAAGGAGGGATCGTAACCGTGCCTGACCAGGGCCGGGATCATGAAACCGCCGATGGCCACCACCGTCGCCACCGTCGAGCCGGAAATGGCGCCGAAAAAACCACACGCCAGAACTCCGGCCACGGCCAGCCCGCCGGGCAGAAACCCGACCATCGCATCGGCGGTCTTGATAAGCTTCTGCACGATGCTGCCGCTGGTCATGATATTGCCGCACAACACGAAAAACAGCACCACGATGAGGGCGAATTTGTCCATGCTGCGATACAGGACTTCGATAACGATCTGAGGATCGATGCCGGCCAGCATCAGGCCGGCCAGGCCGGCGAAAAACAGGGCGATAAAGACCGGCACGGTAGTGGCCAGACTGCCGAGCAACAACGCCAGAACGATAATAACCTGAGAATCCATCATGCCTGTCCTTGATCAGCAGCCGTATCGTCGGCACCATCGCGTCTGCCGGTCCAGTCTTCGATCATCACCAGCAGGGTGTGCACCACCAGCAACGCTCCCATGGTCGGCAAAACCGCATAAAACCACCATTCGGGAATCTGCAGCGTCGAGGTTCGGGCGAAAGGATCGCGAAACGCCACCAGAGTGAATTTCCAGCCCAGCCGGATCATTATCCCGGCAAAGACCAGCACGGCAAGATGATTCAGAAGAGTCAGCGGCTTTTTCAGCACCGGCAGCATCTGGGGCATGGCATCGATGCGGATCAATGCCCGGCGGCGCACCGCGGCGCTGCAGCCGATAAAAGCCGAGAAGAAAATCGCCTTGCGCACCACCTCGTCGGACCAGTACAGACTGACCGGGGTCAGCTTGCGCAGCGCTACATTGGTCAATGCCACCAGCAAGGCGAGAATGACGCTCAAGAACAGCGCCCAATCCTCTATCCCGCCGAGCAAACGATCGAATTTTTCGAGTATTTTCCGGTTCATGTCAAACAGCGATCAACGGGACAGACGCTGACGAACTTTGGCCAGATATTCCGGCCCTATTTTCGCGCCCCAGGTTTTATAGACCGGCTCGCTCAAGCGGATGAGTTCGGCCCGATCCTCAGGTGCCAGTTGCATGAACTGCACGCCGTCGGCTTCGGCCGCGGCGATCTGCTCCTGCTGCTGCTCCCGGGCGCGCCGGCGGGCGGCGGCACTCTCCTCTTCGATGACATCGATGAGTATCTGGCGAAGATCTTCCGGAAGGCGCTCGAACCAGGCTTTGTTCATGAGGTGGATGAACAGGCCTTGTGCGTAATCGACGCGGGTGAAGTAGCGCGCCACCTCGAACTTGCGGCTGATGTTGCAGACTGTCGGCGTATGGTCGAGACCGTCGATAACCCCGGTCTGCAGCGCCTGAGGCACGTCGCCCCAGGGCATGACCGTGAATTTCATACCCCATGCGCGATAAAAATCGGCATTGACGGGCGCTTCGGCGATACGAAAATTGACCTTGCGCGCCTCCGCAAGAGTGCGGACCGGGGTCTTGGTCGCCCAGCCGTAAGAACCGTAGCTGCTGATATCGACCACCAGCAACCCCTGGCGCAAGGCACTGTTGCTGAATTCATCGAACAGCTCGGGATCGTTGCGAAACTGTTCCAGTTTATCGGCCGTATCGATGACGAAGGGCAGGTTGACGATACCGAGGGTATCGGCAATATTGGCTGCCGCCACCGAAGAACAGAGCACCCCCTGCACCGCACCGAGTTTCAGTTTGCTCAGCACCCCTTTTTCCTGTCCGAGTTGAGATAGAGGACGATAATCGACATACAACCGACCACCGCTGCGTTCCCAGACCTTGTCCCGGATATGATACCCGACCGCAACCCCTTCGATGGCGGGATGGGAAAGGTTGGACAGCAGATAGGTATATTCCGCCGTTGAAGGATCAAACTGCGGTTGCCAACCGGCCAGAGGATCCTTTGGGGCCGGAGCCGCCGTTTCCGGCGCCGGCGGTTCCTGGGTGTTTTTATCCCTGTCCTTGCCGCAGCCTGCAAGGCCGCCCAGGACCAAGGCCAGAATCAATATCGCCATCATCACGGTTTTCTTCATGTTCTCCTCCGGACAAAATCCACGGTTCAGCAAACGGCATTTCGCGAAAATAAATAAAACCAGAAATCAAACCCCGTCTCATGGGAGTTTTCGGGAGTCTAGCCGTCACTTCAAGGGAAATCAAGGGCAAAATCGGCCGGGGTCGCGTGCCATCCGGCTCGTATTTCGAAGAAGATACGGCTATGCAAAATAAAAAAGCCGGGACCGAAGGCGGCCCCGACTGTAATCATCCAGCTGTTCAGATCGACGTATCAGCAGATTGAGCCGACGGCCTCCTTCTGCAGGGCCCGGGCCAGCTGGTCCGGACAACTGGTGCCTTTGCCGCCGCAATCGATACCGCGCAACAATTCGACTACCTCGCAGACGGGACGGTTTTTCGCCAGGGCGCTCACCCCCTGGGCGTTTCCAGAACAGCCACCGGTAAAGCGTACGCCGGTCACGATATCGCCATCGATCTGGATGTCGATGAGGTGGGCACAGGTTTTTTCGGTTTGGTATTGAATATTCATGACACTCTCCTGTAACAAAACTGGGATGGAAAAAAAACGGGAGCAAAGTTACCACGGCCGAACACATATTACAATATGAATATTTGAATGTCTGGAATCCGTCTCCGTACAGCATGATCTTCCCCGGGGCGGCCGCCTGTGCTAGCATATCTTCATCATGAATGACACCCGGACTCTGTTCGATACGCATGTTCACCTCGACCGGCTGCCGGACGGCCTGGACCCTCGGCTGGAAGCGGAGCAGGCAAGGCATGCCGGCGTCGGTCGATTCCTCGTACCGGGGGTCGACCCGCGCGACTGGCTAAAGCTGTTGACGGTGGTGGCAACCGTCGCCGATGCCCTGGCCGCTCCCGGGGTACACCCACTGGCTGCCGATCGATGGTGTAGCGCAACCGCGACTCGACTGGAATCGCTGCTGGACCGAAAAGGGGTGGTCGCCATTGGTGAAATCGGTCTGGACGGCACCCCCGGCATGCCGCCGGCGGCCTCGCAGGAGCGGGCATTGCGCAAGCAGATACGCATGGCGGCAGGAGCCGGCCTGCCTGTCATTCTGCATTGCCGCAAGGCCACCGGTCGCCTGCTGGAGATTCTGCGGCAGGAGGAAGCCTGCCGCATCGGCGGTATCTGGCATGGCTTTTCCGGCAGCATCGAGACGGCTTGCGCCGCCATGGATATGGGCTTCGGTCTCGCTTTCGGCGGTCCGCTGACCTGGCCCGGCGCACGCCGCGCCCCACAAGTACTGAAGGCCCTGCCCGCTGACCGGATCGTGCTGGAAAGCGATGCGCCCGACCAGGCGCCCGCCCCCTATCGGGGACAGACCAACCGGCCCCGCTATCTCAGCCTGATCGCCGAGCGGGTGGGCGCCCTGCGGGACTGGACGCCGGAGCAGACCGCGCATATCACCACCACCAACGCTCTGCGTCTGCTGAAATTCGCCTGAAGCCGATTCATCGATTTTTCCGAAAGGTTTGAAATATTATGCAAGAATACCGCTTTTCCCGTCTCGAGCGACTCATCGGCAGCGACGGCCTGCAGCATCTGGCAGGAATGTCCGTCGCCGTGATCGGCATCGGCGGCGTGGGCAGCTATGCCGCCGAGGCCCTTGCCCGTGCAGGCATCGGTCGCCTGACTCTGATCGACTTCGACAGCATCATGCCGAGCAATATCAACCGCCAGATTCATGCACTCGAATATACCGTCGGCCGGGCCAAGGTCGAGGTCATGAGGGAACGCTGCCTGGCCATCAATCCCGAAGCCGAGGTCCTTCCCCGCCAATTGTTTTACAGTGCCGACACGGAGGAGGAGGTACTGCATGACGGCTACGATTATGTGCTCGACTGCATCGACAGCATCACGGCCAAACTGCATCTGCTCGAAAGTTGCCGGCGACGCGGCATTCCTGTCATATCCGCCATGGGCGCAGCCAACAAGCTCGATCCCACCCTGATTCGCGTTGGAGACCTGTCACGCACCCAAAAATGCCGCATGGCCCGCATCGTGCGCAAAGAACTTGGCCGACGCGGCATACGCAGCGGCATCAAAGTCGTTTATTCGTTGGAGGAGTTCCGTCCCCTTCCGGACCAGCCCCGCAAACCGACTGAAAACAACTCCGCATCACCGGGCCCGGAGCCGGCACGGCAAAGGGTCACCCTCGGAAGCTCTTCTTACATTCCCCCTATTTTCGGGCTGACCATGGCCGGGGAAGTCATTCAGACCCTGCTGGCCGAAACACCATGATCGATCCGTCCTGGTTTCACATGCTGCTGCTGGTACTGATCGGCGGTGTGGCCGGAATCATCAACGTCCTGGCCGGCGGAGGCTCCCTTTTGACCTTGCCGCTGTTGATTTTCATGGGCCTGCCTGCCGCCACGGCCAACGGTACCAACCGCATCGCCATCCTGGTGCAGAACATGTTCGCCATATCCGGCTTTCACCGGCAGGGGGTACTTTCCTGGCGTCTCGCCATGCTGTGCGCCTTGCCTGCCATTGCCGGCAGTTACCTGGGTGCCCGGCTGGCGATTCGGATTGACGAAACCCTGTTCCAGCGACTGCTTGCCGGGATCATGCTTGGCGTGCTGGCCCTGACGCTTTGGGATCCGCTTAAAGGGCGGAAGGCTGAGCCCCCCTCTTTTTCTCCCGTCAGGATAGCGATCTTATTGGCGAGCTTTTTCGTCATCGGCATCTATGGGGGATTCGTACAGGCAGGCGTCGGCTTTCTGATCATCGCCGGACTGATGTTTCAGGGGCTGGACCTGGTACGGACCAACGCCATCAAGGTCACCATCGTTTTCTTTTTCACCCTGGTGGCCCTGACCGTCTTCGTTTGGCACGGACAGGTAAACTACCAACTCGGTTTGTCGCTGGCTGTCGGCAACGCCATCGGCGGTTGGCTGGCCGCTCACCTGGCGGTAAAAAAGGGACACGCCTGGATAAAACGGATCGTGTCCCTCGCCATCGTACTGTTTGCCGTCAAACTCTTGATCGGATAAATCGTTCCTTCGGGTCATTCCTTCAACTTGAAGGCAACCTTCAGAATGACCTGGTATTCTCCGACCTCGCCGTCATCCTTGACATGGCCGCGCACCTCCTCCACCTCGAACCAGGAGACCCGCTCCAGGGTATTGTGAGCCCGATGCAGAGCCGCCTTGATGGCATCATCGATACTTGTCGGTGAAATACCGATAACTTCCACCTTCTTGTACACACGCTCTTTGCCGTAGGTCATGGTCGTCTCCTTTTTTGAGGGTTTATTCCGAAAACCGGACTCGCATCCATCTCAGCCCGCCCGGAATACAGATTTCTCCTGTCCGCTATGCCTTATGACGATGCCCAGATAACCATCGACCGTCAAAAGGTCCCCAGTGCCGATCAACGCCGTGGCATCCGGCACACCGGTTACGCAGGGCAGGCCGTATTCGCGAGCGATGATGGCCCCGTGAATCAGCATGCCGCCCCGTCGCTCGACGATTCCTGCTGCCAGGGGCGCTACCACGGTCATGGTCGGATCGATGGCGTCACACACAAGAATTTCATTGCTTTGAAAATCCGCAATGTCCGCGATCTCTTTCACTACCCGCGCCTTGCCCCGCGCCAGCCCCGGTCCGGCAGGCTGTCCGACCATCTGCCGGGCCTTCACTTCCCCCCAAGGATCAGGACTTTCTCCCTGTGGCGTCACGGGGACCTTCTGCTCCATCAGCGATTCAGCCAGGCGCAAAGCCCGGTGCAGTACCGGCTCGGCAACTTCACCGAAGCGCATCCGGCCATCGGAGATGGCCTGTTTGAGGCAGGCCTCGAGGCGGCCGATAAAGATGTTGTCGTCATCCCGCAAGCGATAGCTGGCGCGGGCAATCTCCAGCAGCCGTAACGCCAGCGCGCGACGGCCGGTGGGAACCTTTTGCAGAAAATCATCGACATTCATCGCCTCTTGCCTGCCTCCCGCACCCGCCTTGTCGCTCAGCTGCGACAGCAATCGTACCAGGCTTCTTCTCCTTTGACCGGCCGCTTGTCCCGCCCACAACAGCCCGCCCCAGCAGGCGTCGAAATCTTCCAAAGCCTTTGCCAGCGGGTGGCTGTCCGGGATATCCTGCCCGTTTTTCAAACGCGCTGCGATTTCCGGAACCTGTCGCAATCGTTTTGCCAGCTCGAGCATGGACCGGTTGCGTTGCGTGCTGAGCAAAACATCCCCTTCACTCAGCATGGGCACGAAGGCAAAGGGATCTTCCGGCTTCACCGCATCGTTGAAAAAAGTGCCGAACAGGCGCATGCCGTGCGCCATCGGAATGCACCACTGTCGGTAGGCTTGCCGCCAGCGTCTTATTTCGCGACACAGAGTTTCCAACGCCATGGCCAGTTCGCGGGCGGACAGAGAGGTCCGCAATCTGCGCTGCCAGTAGTCGGCACGTCGGCTCATGGCCGGCAAAAGACGGTTCTCCAACCGTAAACGCAAGGCCTCGAGTTGGTCCGCACTGCGGCGCAGGCTCAGATACCAGCCGCGCTCGTCGTCGCCCTCCTCCTTTAAACCGGTTATGGGACGCGCCTGCAGCGCCCACACCTGCAGACCATCCATGGTCCACTCCACATCCTGCGGAGAGCCGAACACCTCTTCTGCCGTGCAGGCAAGTCGCCACACCCTTCGCAGAGCTTCGCTGTCGAGGGGCGAACGATGTTTCAGAAAATCCGGCAATGGCCGCCTCTGCAGGGTATCTCGGTCTGCGACAAGACAATACCGCCGGCTTGGCGCCTGGTGTTCGACGACCTCTCCGCTGGAACGATCGAGCCGCCATCGATCCGGTTCGACGCTACCGTCCACCAACCCCTGGTTCAACCCCCATACGGCTTCGATAACCGCCTCGCCGGCAGCATCGGGACTGCGACTGAACACCACACCGGACCGATCACCTGCGACCAGTGCCTGAACAAGCACCGCCATGCGACTCTGTTCAACGCCAAGCCCCAGCTCCTGGCGATACAACAGCGCACGGTCCGACCATAAGGACGCCCACACCAGCTTCAAGCTCTGTTGCAGTGCCGGCCAACCGCATACATTGACGAACGATTCGTGCAACCCGGCAAAGGAGCTTCGCCCCCCGTCCTCCTCGGGCGCAGAAGAGCGGACGGCCAGCGGTGAATCAAGAAGAGTTTGCGGAAAAGCCTCTGAAAGCTGCCTTTCCAACGCATCCGGAAAAGCCTGCTTCAGAAACATGTTCCGAATGCGCAATGCGGCATCCCACAGTTCCTCCCACCGCATCCGGGCAAAATCCTTGCGCCCCAACTCCATGTAAAGGCGGTCGGTCAGCGCCGTCTCCGCCACGAACCGCTCATAGGCCGCCGTCGTCACAACGACCCCCTCGGGTACACGTGCGCCGCGCGCCTGCCATTGCGCCAGAGCCCAGGCCTTGCCGCCGACCTGTTTGCGCGACATTCCGGATGCAGCAGACAAAGACACAACCAGCTTCATGTCAAAATTCCAATTCCACAACGTCCTGGAACCGACGTACCAGTGAATATCCTTCGACCCTCAGACACATCAGGGCGCAGCCGGGAGCACGGGCGAAGCCTTCCAGACAGGGGAAGCGTGCAATATATGAGTTCAGCATCCGCGTACGATTTTCGCCGGTAATCTCCATGGCCCGTCCGCGAGCCGTAAGCGCCATGGCGCGGCGAAAATCCGAACCCCGGTGGGAACGGTTGTCGATAAGCATGGAGGCTCGATCATCGGACTGCAAATAACCGAATTTACGTGTGGCCCGTCCGGTTACGAATAACAGACCGCGCAAATCGTCCTGCGCCTTGAAAGCGACCAGGCTGGTATGAGGTGCGCCATTCGTGCGGGTTGCAAGGATGGCCAGATCCTGCCCGGCAAGCAACGTCCGGATCGTCTCCGCCAATGCCTCGGTATTATTCAACAGGGCCTCCTCTCTGGCGATAAAGACGTATGCGATCTCCAACCAAAAGCATAGCAGACCCTTCTGAAATTTCCCTGTTCATGCAACTCAGGGAGACGCTGTCTGCAAACATCGGATTTATAAAACAATATTTTGCGGACTTTGCGGAAATTTAAGACCAGAAGCCCCGGACATCCGGCTGTCCGAAGCCGGTCATGTCCTCAGGATTTTTTCATATCGCCCCATTGCAAATAGAAAAAAAGCGGTTACAGTATTCCAAATTTTACCTATTCATTCGATTGTATATAATTTCGGCATCTTAGGAATGTCCACCTGAAAAAGAGGCTATCCGAAGTGTTCCATTGAGACACTCTTCCTTCCACAAAAAACCGACACGCCACTTTCATTTTGTACCACCGAGACACACTTTGGAACAAAGTGCACCACACCTGCTTGCTTGGAAAGCGTTTACATAATTGAGAATCCACATAAATCACTGGATTTCAACCTGTTTTTAAAATACATGTGCAACTCCCCTAAACTGGCACCGAAATTGCCCATGATAAAACAGCTGTTTATTTTTAAAAATCAAGATGGAGAGGAGGTGAACCGGGAAGAGCAATCCGAGCGCGCACGAATAGCTTTTTCGAAGGGAGGTTAACAAACTGAGGCATTTCGAAAGACACCGACAGGGGAGGCATGCAGGCCAACCCGCTCCGGACCTGCCCGAAATAACCGGAAACCGTTGTCACACACGATCGAAAAGCCGCAGTAACCAACAAACCGGGCCCACCGAGGCGCCCGGCTCGTCGACACGTTTCAGGTATCGGCGAACGGAAAAAACCTTTTTCATTCTGAATTCAGGAGGTAAGACCGCATGAAATCTCGCAGATTCAACATTTTGGCCGTATGGCCGCTCTGTTTTTCCTGGCCTCCAGCGCCCAGGCCGCCCTTGTGGTCGGCGGATCCGACGGCTGGTCCTTCAGCACCGACGGCATGGTCAACCTGATGGGCGTTTACCAGAGCCAGGACGATGCCCCCGTCAACGTTCGCGACAACACCATCGACGCCGAAGGTTTCCGCATCAAAAGCGGCTTTTTGCCGGGCATCATCGCCTTCAACATCAAGGCTCCGACCATGAACGGCCTCGACATGGCGGCCCGCGTCGGCTTCTACCCCGAGCCTTCCAACAGCAACGTCAAGAACACCTTCGACGGTCAGATCGACCTTCGTGAAATCTTCTTCACCGTCGACGGCAACTTCGGTCAGATCATGGCCGGTAAAGGACTGAGCCTGTTCCTCGGTCAGAACCTTCTCACCGAAATGACCCTCATGGGTATCGGTCGCCTGGGCGGCGCCCTCAATGCCGACGTCGGGCCGACCCTCGGTCGCATCGGCTACGGCTATGTCTATCCCAACTTCAATGCTCAGTTCCGGTACACCACTCCGGACCTGAACGGCTTTAAAGTGGCCGTCGGCATCTACGACCCCAGCGTTATAAATGGCGTCGCGGGTGACCTCGATCTTAATGGGACCATCGATGATGACGAGGCCGCTCCCAGCGCCATGGAAACCAATATTCCGCGCTTCGAATACGAGCTCTCCTATGCCGGCACCTTCGGCGACGGCGGCACCTTCAAGGCTTACGCCAACGGTCTGTGGCAGGAAGCCAAGTCTGATGACTTCGGCGACGTCACCGCCTGGGGTGTAGGCGGCGGTATCGTGGTCGGCATGAACGGGTTCGAACTGGTCGCCTCAGCCTTCACCGGCGAAGCTCTGGGCAGCAGCCTTATGCTCGACACCGACTCCCTTGACCCCGTAGGTGAGGAACGCGAAGGATGGGGCTATATCGTCCAGGGTACCTATACCTTCGACAACGCTTATGGCAAAACCAAGTTCGGCCTGAACTACGGCGTGAACGAAATGGACGAAACTTCTTATGAAAAATCCGTTCGCGATGCCACCGGTTTCGGTGAAGTCGAAGAACAAAGCATGGTTACCTTCGGCATCTACCACGACATCAACGCCCACCTCAAGGTCCTCGTGGAAGCCAGCCGTATCGAGCATGAATGGTTCAACGGCGAGGACTGGGAAGTCTACCAGTTCGGCGTCGGCACCTTCTTCATCTGGTAATCTGAATTGCCATGGATGCTCAGGTTCCCCTGCGCCGGGGACCTGAGCTGTTATAGTGTGTAGGTGGTTGCGATCTGTGAGTCCACGCTGGTAACATGAAATTGAATACATCCATTGAATTTTTCGCAAGAAGACTTTCCCTTTTCAGCTGAAAGGATGAATACCATGCGTAGCATCATAGCTCTTGCCGGACTGTTAACGATCCTCGTGATGGTCGGCTGTACGCCGGCCAAAAAGACCATGAGCGAAAAAACCCTCTTGAAATGCTCCACCTGCGGCGTTGAATTCACCGTTGAAGAGGGCATGAGCGCCTACGAAGCGGCACATCCGCAATAAATCGAAGGCTCCACGAATCAAACCGGCGGGCCGCATCCCAGCGGCCCGCTATTTTTATGCGCAAATGCATCAGATGGGATGGCTAAGCAAAAAGCGCCAAATGCAGGGCGCGCGATTATCGAGCAATGAGGCCTACTTACGTACGTCGAAGCAGCGAGACAATTGCAGCAACGCAGCCGTTGGCGAGTTTTTGCGACTCCATCATTTTTATGCGTAAATGCAGCCCGTTACGAAACAAAAAGTGTTTGACCTGCTTGCCCCCAGATTCTATTATCGACCAGACTCTTTCGATGGCTTTCCCCATGTATTGTCAAGGAGATGAAATGATGCAGAAAAATGCAGTTTCCCGGCGGATTGCCGCCGCACGGGTCAAATCTGTCGCCGCCCTGATTCTGACTCTGTCGATCATGTTTTCCGGCATGATTCCCGATGCCCTGGCAGGCAGAGAAGAAAGAATCTGGAGACACCGCGACCAATATGTCCGCCTTGAACCTCAGGACCGTGGCGCCCAGACGGTGCCGGCCAACGACCATCCTGCGAACCTGACGCCGGAACAGATCCGCGACATGCTCGGCACTCTGGAGGTACGGGACCCGAAACGGGACAAGATCGAAAAGCTCTTTACCACATCCGAGCTCAACATTCTCCAGGATGCCGTAAGCAAGGGGCTGGCTTCCGCGACCCCCAGGCAGGACGTCACCTTCGCCATCGTCGGCATCCACCGCGGCATGTTCGCCTTCAACCACGACCGGTCGGTAACCACGGGGCGGATCTTTTTCTCCAAAGGCAAACTGAACCTGATCATCGGCCGCCTGCATGAAGAATACAACGAAGACGAGGATCGCCGCATGCACCCTTTCCTCCCCGGCAGCCGCAAGTACGAGGCACCGCGCTCCTGGGAGCCGACCAAGCCCTGGGAATTCGTCTCGCAAGGCGGAGTGGCCGTCAAACAGCAGGGTGACATCGAACGCTACGACTGGGTGATGCTGGACCCCGACCCCGAGTTGTGGAAGGCCATCCGGGCAGAAAAGAAAGCCGCCAAGGAAACCGCCAAGGCCGCCTTCCAGGAAGCCAGCCAGGTCCGTCAGGAAAGCGCCGAGGTCAGTGCCGAACAGCAGCGCCTTCGCGACGAAATGGAATCTCTCAAAAGGGAACTGCAAGCCATCAAGCAGGCTCCGGCAGCCGCCCCGGCCGTAACCCAGCCACCCCGATCCGAAACAACGGATTCCATCAAACTCCGCCTGCGCCGCTTGAAGGACCTGCGCGACGAAGAACTCATTACCGAGGACGAATACCGAGCCAAGAGGCAGGAAATCCTCGACAATCTCTAAGCCGTCAAATATATATTTGCGCATCAACCGGGAAAGGGGGCAGAAGCCCCCTTTCTTTTTTAGGGCAC
>JASKKK010000023.1 GCA_030154185.1 Desulfuromonadales bacterium | reverse complement strand
TTGAAAATATCCCCGCTGCCAATGATCGGAATGGAGGAGCGACTTTTGAGTTCGGCGATAAGAGACCAGTCGGCCGTACCGGAGAAACCCTGACTGCGGGTACGTGGATGCAGGGTAATGGCATCGGCTCCTTCCTGTTCCGCTATGTTCGCAATTTGCAGAAAGTTGATGCTGTTCTGATCCCAACCGGCGCGAATTTTTACAGTCAAGGGCAGATTGGTTGCGCGACGCATGGCAGCTACGATTTCGGCGACTAAGTCGGGGGTCCGCATTAGGGCGCTGCCGGCACCGCTACGTACCACTTTTTTCACCGGACAACCGATGTTCAGGTCGATAAGGTCCCCATGCTGTTCGACCATTTTGCATGCTTCGCCGAGGGTCTGCGGATTTTCACCGAACAGCTGGATGCCGAGGGGCCGGTCTTCCGGCGTGGATGCAAGCAGGTTTCTGGTTGCGTCTCCGCCAAGGACCAGGCCGTTGGCACTGACCATTTCCGTAAATGCAAGCCCTATCCCGAACGGCCGCATCACCAACCGGCAGGTCAGGTCGGTGATGCCGGCCATGGGGGCCAACAGGATATTTTGTTTTAGCTTAAGTTGTTTGATTATCATTTGCACAATTTTTACGCAGTTTAACCATGCCTCCTCCAGATTGCAAGGGAAAATACATCGATATCGATTTTTACAGTGTTTACAGAATATTGTGCATCATATAAATTAATGCAGGACGATGGCGTTGGCGGCCGTTTTGCTTTAAAATGATAAAGGTAAAAGGTTTTCGGCCTGTCTGCTTTTTTTCCGCGCCATGCATGAATTCGCCCTCTTGTCAGGGCGGCGCAGAGAGTGCAGATTCGGCATACCTGTCTTTCCAAAGGCTGCTTGCAATCCGTTCGCAGAGGCTGCTGTGTTCAACCCGGGGCTTCGACGGATGCCGGCCAGGAAAGCTGAATGATTTGTGTCATCGGCATGCAATATTGTCCTCCGAAAGCCCGATGTCGTGCAAGGAGTTGATAATGTCACAATTGAAAAACACGCTGTTCAGAAAAATCGAGGAACAACGCCCGCGGATTACCCGCCTGCTCAAGGAACACGGCCAGGTTACTCTCGATAAGGTCTCCATTGCCCAGGCCATAGGCGGGGTGCGGGGGGTAAAGTGTCTGGTAACCGATATATCCTATCTTGATCCCGAAGAGGGGGTAAGGTTTCGTGGCAAGACCATTCCGGAGACTTTTGCCGCTTTGCCCAAGGTCCCCGGTTCCGAATATCCCTTCGTGGAAGGGTTCTGGTATTTTCTGTTGACCGGGGAAGTGCCGACCATGGAACAGACTCTCGAAGTCGTGGAGGATTTCAAGACGCGTCGCCAAGTGCCGGATTATGTATTTGAGGCTTTGCGCGCCATGCCTCGCGATCTGCATCCCATGGCCATGCTGTCCGCCGCTATTGTGGTCATGCAGCGAGAATCTATTTTCGCCAAGCGTTACAACGAAGGCATGGGGAAAGAGGACTTCTGGGATCCCATGTATGAGGACTCCTGTAATCTTCTGGCTAAACTGCCCGCTATTGCCGCTTTCATTTACCGTTTGAAATACAAAGGCGACACTCCCATACCCTCCGACCCCGAGCTCGATTTTGGTGGAGATTTCGCCAATATGATGGGTATTGCGCCTCCTTACGATGATGTGGCCAGAATGTATTTCATTCTGCACTCCGATCATGAATCAGGCAATGTGTCGGCCCATACCACGCGTCTGGTAGCTTCGGCTCTGGCCGATACTTACTATAGTCTCTCCGCTGGAGTCAACGGGCTTTCTGGTCCGTTGCACGGCCTTGCCAATCAGGAAGTGTTGCGCTGGATTCAGGGTAAGATGGAGAAACTCGGAGGCAAACTGCCCACCGAAGAGGAACTGGAACGCTATCTGTGGGACACCCTGAACAGCGGTCAGGTCATTCCCGGTTATGGGCATGCCGTTTTGCGCCGGACCGATCCCCGCTTTACGGCACAGATGGAGTTTTGTGAAAAAAATCTTCCGGACGACGATCTGTATCAGTTGGTCAAAATGCTGTACAAGGTGGCCCCCAAGGTTTTAAAGGCCCACGGCAAGGCACGAAACCCATGGCCGAACGTGGATGCTCAGTCCGGTGTCATACAGTGGCACTACGGTATCACCCAGTACGATTATTATACCGTACTGTTCGCGGTAGGCCGGGCCATTGGCGTTCTGGCGAATATCACCTGGGACAGAGCCTTGGGGTATCCGCTGGAAAGACCCAAATCCATTACTCTCGACATGATGGAGAAGGTCGCGGGAATACAATAGTTTGCTTTCGGTGTTCCAAAGATTGGGACAGTTGATGGGAAAAGGAAGTTTGGAACCGGGCGGACCTCTTCATAAACGGTAAGAGGTCCGTTTTTTTTCCAGAGGAATGTTGGAAAGAGTCCCTCCATGGTCTTTTTAAAGAGGCAATGCGAAGGGTGCGCATTAGGTTGACTCGCCGGTTTTCTGAAAGGTTGAAAAAATCAATGGATGGTTTTACGAACGATCTTACCTATATCAGGTGTTTGACGAAGGATGATCAGGCGAAGATCGATAAGATACCATTCCTGAACATCGATTCCATTCTTATCCCCTCGCCATATATCAAGGACAAGGAACTCGATATAGACTATGACCATAGCTATGTCTGGGACGAAGAAGGAGAGTTCCTCGGATATATTCTTGTTTATTCTAATAAGGAAAAAAATAAATTTCTTGTTTACAAACAGGTTACATCACCCTTCGGTCGAGGAAAGGGAATAGGTTCGGCATTTATACGTAAGCTTGCACAGGATGTTTCTCCTGATTCATACATATATTTATTTGTCTGGGAAAAGCTGGCTAGTACCATAGACTTTTTTTACAGTAATGGTTTCGATCTCGAAGAGTCGACAGTGTATAGAAAGATGCGTTTCTACCTTATGTCGGCATCCGCAAAATCCATATTGGAAAAAAGTTTATCTGCAAAACCAAGAGATGTGTCGATCGCCGAGGAACTGAGCAAGGTAAGACATGACGCCAAAAAGTCCTTGAAAGTTCTTTCGGATATGATTTCCATTATGTCGGTGGACAATTTCAATCAGATTATTGAAGATGTAAATCGGGAAAACACGGCTCTTCTTAATACCCTCAGCATGTATGAGGACAAGATCAAAGCCTCCCACGAAGTCAATATCAAGGAAATCCTGACCACCAGGGTTATGCCCTTTGTGGAAGCATCCCATGTGCGTTGTGAAATCCGCTTGATCATCGGAGCTGACATTCCGCCGGTTATCGGCAGTTATATGGATTACAGCAGGGCTCTGATTAATTTGGTGTCCAATGCCATCGATGCCATCGAAGAAGCTGGAAGGAACGGTCTTATTCAGATCATGCTTACGCGCAAGGAGGGTAAGGTTGTTCTTATTATACAGGACAACGGCGTGGGGATCAGTTCCGAACGACTGCAGCTCGACAACAAGAATCTGCCGTTATTCGTCGGCAGGACCACCAAGCCGGAAAAGGCGGGCGAGGGTATCGGTACCCGCCAGATTTTTTCCACCTTCGGTGCCGGCAATATCAAGGTCCAAAGCCGCGAAGGCAAGTTTACCCGCTGGATTATTTCACTGAATATCAGTACCAAGAAAAAAACCGACCAGCTGAGTCTGCTCGAAACCCGCTTTATCGAGTTCATGAAGTCCACCGAGACCATCGATGTCGACAGGGGCAGCACCCGAACGGAGGTCGCTTCCCTGATCTGGCAGCTGCGGGAAATGGAGATTTTCAGCTACGATCTGATCCAGCCCTTCAGCCGCTACAATAACGTGCGTGACATTTACAAACTTGCCTTATCCTACCGTTATGGCGACACCAGTTTCCGGCAACTTAAAGATGAAATAGAAAAGTGCCGGGTCGATCATGAAATCATTCGTTACTGGTTGCTGGGGATGCTCAACCGCATCAAGCAGAATGAAAGCTATTTTCTGAAATCATTCGATTTCCAGAAATACAAAGGGAGTTATTTCAAAAGTTACGGACAGGCTATCAAAAAGACCATCATTTTCACTCTTGATCCGGACACCGGGCATTTCTATGCTGCCGACCGGCGCCTGGCGGAGCACCTCGATTTCGTTCCTTATCTGGGACGCCAGCGGGAACAGCTGATTCGCGGGGAATTCAAGGGTGATGTAAAAAATCTTGACAGTCCCATTCTGATGGGGGTCTGGTCCGTTACCAATAAGGAAGATCTGTATGACAAAATCGCGCTGTTGCAGCGGGGCGGGCAACAATTGCTTGATATGGGAATTAAGCCTGAAAAACGCCTGTCCTTTTATCATGTTACAAGAAATCTCAGCAGTTTCGATATGGATACGCTCAAAGTCATAACGCTGGGGAGAATGGTAAAACTCTCCAGGGATGCATACGATGAATTGATTACAGCCACGGACGAAGACTTTGATGGTCTTGTCTTTACCGACTAGTGCCTCCTACGGTTGATCCCGTTATTTGATTCTGGTTGTTTTCGGCCTTTTCTGTGACGCGCCAATTGGACTTAGGGGATTGCTAAATCGTTATTGGCGACGCCTTGACCCGATCAAAAATCTGGCATTTCCAGTATGAAAGCATCCTCCCAATACCCTGCGATCTTACAAAAGTTGATCGCATAACAGCTGTTTGGTGTCCCACCGGAAACTTCGGAAGGACACAGAGTTTTTCATCGGGGAAAAGAGCCGTTGCCGGATGAAAGCTATTTGATCAATCTTTTGTGCATGCCGCGCAGGGCCAGGAGGCTGGTTGCCAGGAAAAAGGTCAAAAGGTAAACAAGACTCCATATCAGGGAGGGGGCGAGGCTGTTCAGCGCGCAGGCGCGCACCAGCAGGGTCAGATGAGTTAAAGGGAAAAGGCAGGCCAGCCGTTGAGCCCAGATGGGCAGGTTCTGCAACGGGAAAAAAGTGCCGCTGAAAAGGAACATCGGGGTGACAAAGAGGAAGATCGGCAGATTGAAGGTTTCGATATTGGGCACGATGCTTGTGAAGACCATTCCGATTGAAGCGAATGTCAGTCCCCCCAGGACGGCCACCGCCGGCAGCAGCAAGCCTGCTGGATATTGGACCAGCCCTGCCAGGCTGATGACGATCTGCATAAGAAAAGCAGCGATGACAGACTTGGTGGCGGCCCAGGCGATTTCGCCGATGATGACTTCTTCGAGAGTAAGCGGGGTGGCGAGCATGGCATCGAAGGTTTTCTGGTAGTACATGCGTACGAAGGAGGCATAGCTCGTTTCAAAAAAGGCATTGTACATGATAGTGATGGCCACCAGGGCAGGAGCGAAAAACGGCAGGTAAGCGATGGAACGGCTGCCGTAGGTGAAATCACCGACCAGACTGCCAAGCCCGATGCCGAAAGCGGCAAGGTAAAAGATCGGCTCCAGCAGGGGAGGCAGAAAACTGATTTTCCAGGTTTGTCGATAGACTTTCAAATTGCGTTGCCAGACGCGTACCCAGCGGCGGCTGATTGTTACCACCCGTTTCATTCGCGCAATTCCTTTCCGGTCAGATGCAGAAAAACATCCTCCAGAGTGGCCGGCCTCAGGGTGCAGCGGCGGCCGGCGAAGTTGTCAGCCAGGGTGGCGAACAGGGCGGCGTCGGCACGATTGTGCACCACCAGCCGCTGACCGAAATTCTCATAGTACAGTCCGCGGGTTTCCAGATAGTCCTGCAAGGTGGCATCGGGTGGCGATATCTCGATCACTTCACGGCCAACATATTTTTCAATCAGTTCCTGCGGTCTGCCTTCGACCAGAATGCGGCCTTGGTCCATGATAACCAGGCGATCGCACAGTCGGGCAGCCTCTTCCATGTAATGGGTGGTGAGCAAGATGGTCAACCCCCCGGTCCTGAGCTCTTCCAGCCGTTCCCAGACCTGGTGGCGGGATTGGGGATCGAGACCGGTGGTCGGTTCATCGAGAATCAGAAGGTCCGGGTTGTTAATCAGGGCGCGAGCCAGCACCAGCCGGCGTTTCATCCCTCCGGATAACTCCCTGATATTGGTCTCGGCGCGATGTTCGAGGGAAAAAAATCTGAGCAGATGTTCGGTAGACTGTTGGGCGGTGCCTGTCGGAAGATCGAAATAGCGAGCATAGGTGAGGAGATTGTCCCGTACGCTGAGGTCGGGATCGAGGTTGTCTTCCTGTTGGCAGATCCCGATGCGACTCTTAGCACATCGCCAGTTTTTACTCATGCGCTGTCCGAAAAGGCGGAGTTCTCCGCCGCTGACCGGGCTGTAGCCGTACAACATGCGAATGGTGCTGGTTTTTCCGGCGCCGTTGGGCCCGAGTAAACCGAAACATTCCCCCCTTTTGACGAAAAACGAAATACCGTCGACGGCCGTCAGGGTGGCAAAGGTTTTTTTCAGGCGGGCGACTGAGATGACTTCCGGCGTCACGCACTCTCTCCTGTCTGTCGGTAGCTTGCGAAGCGCAGATACGCTCCTATTATGCCACAGGAAGATAAGGGTGTTTATAGGTCGCTGCAGATCCGGCAGAGCGAAGACCTGCCGGTTTGATATGATTTTGAAAAGGTTGTCCAATCCATGTGGGAGCAAAACCATGTCCTGTGGGATGCGTTTTCGTTATCTGGAACCGACGTGCTTTTGCGGTTTGCTTGACGATCCGGTGTTGTGGGTTAAAGTACGCCCGTGGGGGAGGGCGCTGCTTTTCGATTGCGGTCAACTGCATCATATGGCCAAAAGAGTCATTAAGTCCACGGCGGCTCTATTT
The DNA here is from genome assembly GCA_030154185.1 of Desulfuromonadales bacterium. Taxonomy (GTDB): domain Bacteria; phylum Desulfobacterota; class Desulfuromonadia; order Desulfuromonadales; family Syntrophotaleaceae; genus Syntrophotalea. The sequence goes on along the minus strand of JASKKK010000023.1, from coordinate 33,329 downwards.
GTCAGCCACGCCCATATGGATCATTTCATGGGCTTCGATACCCTGGTCAGGCAGGTCTTGGTATCGCCCCGCCGTTTCGATGTGTTCGGTCCCCCAGGGCTTGCGGACAAGGTCGAGCACAAGCTTGCGGCCTACGACTGGAATCTCCACGAAAAATTCTGGTGTACCTTTCGAGTGCTTGAAATTCATCCGGAGAAGGTTGTCAAATGGTTATTCCCCGGCCCACGACGATTTGCGCGCCTCTTTGACGGGATCGGGAGGCGAGGCGACAGCGTCATCTTCGAGAATCGATGGGTGAAAGTTGAAGCCCGACAGGCCGACCATCGCATTCCGGTTCTGGTTTACCGCCTTTCAGAACAGCCGGCTTTCGTTCTGGATCCGAACCGCGTGATCCGGGCAGGATTGGTGAACGGTCCCTGGATCGCTGAGCTGAAAAAACAATTTTATCAGGGGAAGTTGGGGAAAGAGCCTTTGACCGTGATGTGTTCTGGCGAGCCGGGAACGCGTGAGCTGAAGGTTCAGGATACGGCATGCCTCTATGACTGTCTGGCGAAACGAACCGTTGCTCCATCCATCGGCTATATGACGGATATCGGTTATTCGGATGAGAACGAGAAGGTGGTGACGAATCTTCTCAAAGGAGTCACTCTGCTGGTAGGCGAATGCGCATTTCTCGCAGATCATAAAAAGAAAGCGCGTGAATCATACCACCTTTGCACTCGGGATATGAACCGGTTGCTGGCGAAGATCAAACCGGCGTGCTACCTGCCTGTGCATTTGTCCAAGTCCTGCAGCAGCAGAAGCGCGGAGCTTTACAGGGAACTTTACCTGCCGGACGCGTGTCGGCTCATACATCTTCCCCGGCGGCTGTTGGAGCGTCCGTTGTTGCCGTGCGAGGTGCACATGGATTGCTGATAGGGACATGTCAGGGGAATTTGGGGTTTATTCGTCGCCGTATGGTCGTGCGTGTATATAAAGAGGCCCTCGACAACCTTTGCAGGTGTCGAGGGCGTTTCGTGCAGGTATGGAGGTGGATCAGGAAACGTAATTCATATCCATGACAACTTCGGGATCGCATCCGAAACGCAACGCTCCCCAATGCTTGCCGTTGATGAAAATGGGCATGGCGAACTCACTCAGGATTTCCCCGTCGTCCCTCTGATAGGTATGCAGCAGGACGGGAAGGGTGTTGGTGGCGGCCGCCAGGCTGCTCGGATCGTCGAAAATACGCTGATCGCGACTGTGAACCATATCTATCTCAGGGTCTCCCGTGGGCGGCTGGGAACAGAAGCTGTTATGGGTTGCCGCATAACCGTTGACGTCGACGCATACGGCGAAAACGCCGCCTTTTACGTCGTTGACCAGCTTGTCGTAAACAGCTTGACATTCCCTGGCGAAGGCATCGGTATAGGCGGTGTTGAACTTCTGCGGGTTGGTGCCGGGAACCGGCTGGTAGTCACGATCGAATACATCGATGCCGCTTTCGAGCATCTTTTCCATGTTCTTGCGGATTTTGCTGCGTGCTTTGCGCACCTCGCCGACGACATGTTCTCCATAGCCTTTGCCGGTCTTGAACCGGGCGTTCATGCGCTGCAGATTTTCCGTGATCTGGTAGAGACTGTCGGTCGAGTTTTTGGCTTCCTCCATGGTGTCGGAGACTTCGCGACTGATCTGGTTGATGTGGGAAACCTTTCCGTGCACTTCGTTGTTGGCGGCGGAAAGCTCCTCGACCGAAGCGGTGATGCTCTGGAGTTGATCGTCGCTTTTTTCCAGATCGGTGATCATGGTTTTGAAGCTGTCGCAGGATTTGCTTACCGCCGACTGGGTGGCCTTGGCCACTTCGCTGATATCTTCCGTTTCGTTGATACAGGTTTCGATATGCGCCAGCATGGTATTGATTTTTCCGGCGATGTCTTCGCTGGCTGCATTGACCTGCTCGGCCAGAGCTTTGACTTCGTCGGCAACGATGGCGAATCCTTTGCCGGCCTGTCCGGCCCGGGCAGCTTCGATGGCCGCGTTAAGGGACAACAGGGAAGTTTGGGTGGCGATCGATTTAATCAGCGATACGATCTTCTTGATGTCCTGCGATTCGGCATCCATCTGACCGATGGTCACCGTGTATCCGGCAATTTTATCGGTCATGGTATTGATGCTGTCGTTGGTTTCCATGAGCTCTTTGAAGGAATTCTGAGCCATGTCAAGATTGTTGGAGGTCGACGCGCAGATATTCTGGGTGTTGGCGGAAATTTCGCCATGAGCCGCGTTGGTTTCCTGGCTGCTGGCAAAGATATCCTGGGCCAGTGTCCCCTGTTCGAGGGAATTTCGCGATGAAACGTCCACCTGGCTGGACACTTTCAGAGTATTGACGGCGATCTGTACACCCATGGTGCGGATATTCAAGAACATTTCCCGCACATTGTCGAAGCATTGGTTGAGGGATTTGGCCATGCGACCGATTTCGTCGTTGCGATTGAGGTTGAGTCTCTGACTGAAATCTCCTTTGCCGACCTTTTCCAGAATTTCGGCCGATTCTTTCAGGGGGTTGGATATGCCGCGGGTAACAAAGAACACCAGCGTCATGGACGATGCGATGACGACCAGAAGAATGCCGAAGGTTGTGTAAAACAGGTTGGATAAAACCTTTTGAATGTCGTCAAGATAAAGGCCCGCACCAACGACCCAGTTCCAGTCGGGCACCATTTTGACAAAGGAAATTTTGCCAACGGGTTTGGTGGAACCTTCCTTGTGCCAGGCATATTCAAGGAAACCTTCTCCATCCTTGCGGCAGATTTCAGCCATTTTCACGAACATGCGCATGCCATTGGAGTCTTCTTTGGCCGCCAGCGACTGACCATTGAGTTCAGAGTCCAGCGGATGCAGGACCATTTTGGGTTGCAGGTCGCTTATCCAGAAATAATTGTCGTCGGCGAAGCGCAGGTCCTGAATGATGGATTTGGCCTTTTCCTGAGCCTCATCAACGCTCATCTGTCCGGTTTTGGCCAGGCGGGCGAAGTGATCGACTTGACCCCAGGCCGATTCAACCACGTGTCGGATTTCGTTGCGACGTGCTTCCATGATGTTGTTGCGAAAGTGGATATAAAGCCATGACGCAACCAGGGTGAAAATCAAAATGATACTGCCGCTGAGCAAGAAAATCTTTGCTGGGATTTTCAGGTCTTTCACGCGCTGTCCCCCTCCCTTTGTCGGCCGTCGGAGCCTCTTTGGTGGCAAGACTCCTAATTGGTGAGTGCCGGCCGGATAAAAAATTTCAGTCTCCGGAATTAAACATTTTTTGCAAAGGCTATGCCGTGGGGCGGAAATGTTGATTTTAAAATCTGAGTCTTCGGCTTGCTTTATCGTTTCTTTTAAACGAAATACACCGCCTTTCCTTTGAAGATAGAAAAAATAAAAACGCTGTTTGTGCTTTTCGTGGCTTGGTGCAGGAACGGAACCTGTTTTTATTGGTTATTTTTATACACAAAATAGCTTTCGGATTCCAGAATAAACTAAATCATAGTTCGGTAAACGCCACTTTTAATTACAGACAAATAATCAAAACAGATCAATATTTCCAATGTTTTAAAAACAGGTGATTTCAATGGTTTATGCATCGGTAGCTGGATGTAGTAAAGCACCTTTATCTAGAATAAGCCTTGGTTAATTTGAGACTCGGCGCAATAGAATAATTTTCTACGGACGATAAAAACAGTAGGGCTAAATTTCTTTCAAGGAATTGACTTGGGCATCAAAAAGTTGAAGCGTTACAACGTGTGTTTGTTCAATCCCTTTTTCACAGAGACTTTTTGTTATGTTTTCAGGCCGTCGTTGCCGAAAGTTATGTCAATATGGTGACCTGGAAAAGAAAAGTTTAATCGTTGTCGAGGTGTCGATAACATGGACTGTTCAAGCAAGCAGTGTTTCGGTATGTCACCGAAAAATCATTATTTTGACAGGTGGTCAGGGAGTCGGTTTTCCGGAAAGCCAGAGTTTAGCGGTGACACCGTCGGTCGAAGCGTCTAACCGAAATCGTGGGGAAACGTATTGACAAAATTTTTGCAAAAGGTTAAATGGCATTACACCGCAAACATGAGTCTTTTGAGGGGGTTGCCCTTGTATGACTGGTGTTGTTGTTGCCCACAGGCATGATTCCACTCAAGGGGAGCCGGTTTATAGTGGTAGGGATAACTGAGAGCGATCTTTTCGAGGCCTGCCGTCTGCTTTTCGGGAACGGCATCCAGTTGTCGCTGGATTTTTTTTCCTATTTGCAACCAAGCGGGGCGAAATCCGCTTATCGCCGAAAGGTGAAAGAAACCCATCCGGACCTTTACGGCGGCGTTGGTGCGGAGACCCAGCGTTCTCAGACCGAGCAGTTTCAGAAACTGCTGGCTTCCTACGAAGTGATCTGTAATTTTTTCGAACTACGCGAAAGCGGTTTGTGGACGCCGTCTCGATCGTCCTCCGGTCCCTTCTGTTCATCGTCCCCTTCCAACCCCGTTTCAAGGCCGGAGGCGGACTCCTCCAACACTTCCAAACAAAAATCAGGCCGGTTCACCGATTCTCGTTTCAGTACCGATTATCTGCCGCGTCGGGCTTTACAGATCGGATTGTATCTGTACTATCGAAAATGCATCGATTATCGATTGTTGATGGACGCACTTCTATGGCAGCGACGCCAGCGCCCTAACCTCGGCGACATCGCACAAAGGTGGGGGTGGCTCGAAAAAAGAGATGTGAATTTCATTCTCGGTTTTCGAGGACGGGGACGTCGCTTTGGAGAAAAGGCCGTAGGTCTGGATTTCATTACTCGCAGGCAACTGCAGACCCTGTTGTTTTACCAGCGCTCCCAACAGAAAAAACTGGGGCAATATTTCGTGGAACATGCGGTATTGAGTCATGATGAAATGGAGCTTCTTGCCAGGGAGCAGAAGGAGCATAATCGGCGTTACGGAAACGGATCGGCGTTATTCAGGTGATGTCGTCATTTCTCGCCTGGTGTATCCGAAAAAAAACCACAAGCGGCCCGGCAGTTGCCATCTATCCATGGAAAACGGGCAGGACCGACGGTCCTGCCCGTTTCTTTAAAAGGCGCGTTTCTGTGTCACAAAGGCCAAGCTTATTCAAATCTGCAAACAGCCTGCACGTTTTTCAGGGAAAAAGCCTTTGACAAAGATCGATCGAATTTTTTAGGATGAACCTCATTTTACCTGAGAGGACGGGGATTTGCATGCAGCTTGCTCAGAAACTGCTCAAGGAAGATCTGAAACATATTGAAAGTTGTTTCCGTGAGTATCTGACATCCGATGTGCCTCTCATTCGCCAGATGAGCGACTATATTCTGGTCAGTGGCGGAAAACGCATCCGGCCTGTTCTGTTGCTGCTATGCGCTCATTTAAGCGGGTACGAGGGCGAAGAGAGATACCCGCTTGCCTGTGTCATCGAATATCTCCATACGGCGACCCTTCTGCATGATGATGTCGTCGATGGCGCAACTCTGCGCCGGGGACAGGTTGCCGCCAATGTTGCCTGGGGTAATGACGTTGCCGTGCTTGTCGGTGACTATCTTTTCGCGCGCTGTTTCGAAATGATGGTCGATTTTTGTGATCGTCGCATTATGCAGGTTTTGGCGGGGACCACCTCGCTCATGGCACAGGGTGAGGTTGTTCAGCTCACGAATTCAGGAGATATCTCTCTGAATGAAGAACGGTATCTGGCCGTTGTGCGCAGAAAGACCGCCGCCTTGTTTGCAGCTACCTGTCGGTGCGGTGCTATCCTTGGCCGATTATCCCCAGAAAAGGAAGAAGCTCTTGCCGCTTTCGGTATGGATCTGGGCGTGGCTTTTCAACTGGTCGATGATGTCCTCGATTATGTTGCCGATCAAAAGGAGTCCGGCAAGGTTCTCGGTCGGGATCTTGACGAAGGGAAAATGACGCTGCCCCTCATCCATGCCTTGCGCCGCTGTCGGGACTCTGAAAAAGAGCTGGTCAGAGAGATTTTTTCCAAAGATGTCCTTGGGGACGAGGACCTTGCCTTCGTGCAGCAACTGATCGGGCGATACGATGGCGTCGGCTATGCACGGCAGCAGGCTGATTATTATGCGGCTAAAGCCTGCTCGCGGTTGCAGGATTTTGCCGATTCTCCCTGGCGGAGGGCTCTTGTCGATCTGGCGGAAACCGCCGCCCGCCGGCGTTGTTGACTTTCTCTTCGAGGCCTTCCATAGCTCTACGCATGCCTCCCGCTCTTCCCAACTCCCTGGAATGACACCGTTTTGTCCTCCTTGACAGTCGATTGACGGTTGTTATCATTAACTCATCGGACCTGTCGCACTAAAGATGAAACCCGCTGCGGATCGGTTTCACTGTTTCCGGAAAAAGGCAGGTCCTTGCCCTTGTCGACCCCCGTGGGGAAATTCATTCTGTGGTTCGTGACGAAGGGAGCTACCCATGACCGGACATCCCCTCGATGTACTCCCGCCCGAAGTGCCCGTATATAGTTTGCCTGATCAGGTTGTTTTTCCCCATAGATCTTTTCCGCTGTTTGTCGGTAAGGAACATATGGGAATGGTCGAAGAAGCCCTGCGTAGCGAGAGGCTTCTTGTCATCCTCGCGATTCTGGCCGTCGATCCCATTACCGGACGTGAGCAGTTTGCGCGTGTAGGTACGATCTGCCGGATAAATCAGGTTCTGAGATTTCCCGAAGGCGGCTGTAAAATCATGCTGGAAGGTTTGAGCCGGGTCCGCCTGATAAGCACCCGGCAGATTACGCCCTTCGTTATGGCTTCGGTCAGCCTGATTGCCGAACGGGAAAACCGCAGTTCTGTAGCTCAGGCATTGATGCAGAGCATTGTTGCCTTGTTACGTGTGGCACAGTCTCTGGGGCAGGAATTTCCCGAAGATGTCAACCACGTCATCGGACGTATCGACGATCCCGGCAAGCTTGCCGATACGCTGGCTGTTTATCTCAACCTGGAAGTGAAGGATCAGCAGCGCCTGCTCGAAACGCTCGATCCGCTGGAACGTCTCAAGGATGTGTATCTTTTTCTCACCGCCGAGATTCAGAAGTTACAGTCCAAAAAAGCGCCCGGTGGTGAACGTTCACGGCAGACGGTGCGCAGCCAGAAAGAAAATCTGTTGCGGGAGCAGCTCAAACACATTCAGAACCAACTTGGCGAAGAGGACCCGCAACAATCGGAACTTCGACAGTTTCGTTCAGTGGTGCGAGGGGGGAAAATGCCGGAGGTCGTTCGCTCCGTGGCGGAGAAAGAACTGGCCCGGCTCGAACGTATCAATCCTTCCTCTCCGGAATATACGGTGACCCGGACTTACGTCGAATATCTATGCAACACGCCCTGGCTGAGAGGCACGACGGATGTGCTCGATATCCAACGGGCGCAGCAGATCCTCGATGAAGATCATTACGATCTGGTAGAGATCAAGGAACGTATTCTCGAGTTCCTGGCTGTTCATACCCTCAAGGCCTCCTTGAAAGGGCCCATTCTTTGCTTCGTCGGACCGCCCGGCGTCGGCAAGACATCGCTGGGACGATCCATTGCCCGTTCTCTCGGACGCAAGTTCATACGCATATCCCTGGGCGGCATGAAAGACGAGGCCGAGATTCGCGGCCATAGGCGCACCTATATCGGCGCCATGCCCGGTCGGATTATTCAGGAAATATGCCGCGCCGGATCGAATAATCCGGTTTTCATGCTCGATGAAGTGGACAAGATCGGACAGGATTTTCGCGGTGATCCGGCTGCCGCCTTGCTCGAAGTCCTCGACCCGGAGCAGAATGATACATTTACCGACCACTATCTCGATGTTCCTTTCGATCTGTCCCACGTCATGTTCATCACGACCGCCAACGTTATGGATACAGTCCCGCCGCCGTTGCGGGACCGCATGGAGGTATTGCGGCTGCCGGGATACAGTGATGAAGAGAAATTGCAGATTGTGCTCAAGTATCTGGTGCCGAAGCAGATTGTCGAAAACGGTCTGGAAAGGCATCCTTTGCGATTCGAAGAGGATGCCGTGCTCAAGATTATAAAGAATTATACGCGGGAAGCTGGTGTGCGAAACATCGATCGGCAGATTGCTTCGGTTTGTCGCAAGGTTGCAAAAAAGGTGGCCCAGGGGGGGACGGCCCCGGTCGTCATAACATCCGATCAGGTGGAGAAGATGCTCGGTCCGCGGAAGTTTTTCTCCGATGTAGCCGCGGAGGAAGACCGTATCGGTGTGGTGACGGGGCTTGCATGGACCGAATCGGGGGGCGACATCATTTTTGTCGAAGTGTCGGCCATGGCCGGGCGCAAAGATCTGACACTGACCGGCAGCCTCGGTGGCGTTATGCAGGAATCGGCCAAGACCGCCCTGTCCTATGTGCGGGCTCACCATGTGGAATTCGGGGTAAATGCCGGAATGTTCGAAAATACCGATATCCATATTCACGTGCCGTCCGGAGCCATACCCAAGGATGGCCCGTCGGCGGGTGTGACCATCGCAACAGCCCTTATTTCTCTGCTGACCGGCCGCGCGGCGCGGCGCAATGTCGCCATGACCGGGGAACTGACCCTGTCTGGCAGGATACTGCCCATCGGGGGCGTCAAGGAAAAAGTCCTGGCCGCCAGACGTGCGGGCGTGACCACCGTATTGCTGCCGGAGCGAAATCGCGAGCATATCAAAGAACTCGATGAGCATATTCGCAATAAAATGACCATTATTCTGGTCGACTCCCTTTCGGAAGTGATCGCTCATACCCTTTTGCCCGAAACGGAGGACGAACCTCGGCTGTACGAAAAACACCAGCGGCTCGTCATTGATCCTCCTTCGGGGTCTTGATCCTTGCCTTACCTCCCGGACTCGGGTATATACTTCAGGAGTCCGTCATTATAAAACCCTTGCATAAAAAGGAAGGTATATCGTGATAGCCTCGAAAGCATGGCGGCGACTGGCCGCCTTTTTTTTGTGCTGTCTGTGGAGTTCCGTCTGTCAGGCTCAACCGCTGGCGGAAAAGGTGCGGGAGCATGTGTTTGACAATGGCCTGCGCCTGCTGGTGGTCGAACGGCATAACGCACCTACCTTTTCCGCTTATATCACCGTAGGGGTCGGCTCCGTCGACGAAACCAACGGTAATCGGGGTCTGGCGCATTTTCTCGAACATCTGCGTTTCAAGGGCACCAAAATGCTTGGTACCCGCAATTACGAGGCAGAGCGGCCTTTGTTGCTGGCCATTGAAGAAACCGGCAGCGCTCTGGACGAACTGCGCCGCGATCCGGATGCCGAAAAACAGGAAATTGCCAGGCTGGAAAAACGTCTGCAGGAATTGCAAAAAAAACACCGGAAATTCGTGGTGACAGACGAGGTTTCAAGTATTTACGCCCGGAACGGTGCGGTCGGATACAATGCCTTTACGAGCAAGGACCTGACCAGCTATGTCGTTTCCCTGCCTTCCAACAAACTGGAGCTTTGGGCTTCGGTGGAAGCCGATCGCATGGCCAATGCCGTGCTCCGCGAGTTCTATACCGAACGCGATGTGGTTCTGGAAGAGCGGCGAAGGTCCTATGACAGCGATCCCGATGGTTTGCTGTATGAGCAAATGCTGGCGACCGCATTTAACGTACATCCCTATCGACATCCCATCATCGGCTGGCCTTCCGATATCCGCAATTTGAGCCCGGCAGAGGCACGGAATTTCATGCATGCCTATTATGCTCCGACCAACACCGTCATTGCCCTGGTGGGAGCGATCGATTTTGAGAAAGCCGTATCGGTGGTCGGTCGTTATTTCGGCAACCTCACCGCCGGAACACCGGTTCCCGAAGTCGCTGCCGTGGAGCCGGTCCAGAAGGGGGAACGGCGGGTCAAGGTGGTATTCGATGCCCGGCCGAAGCTGTTGGTCGCTTATCATAAACCGACCTTGCCGGCCGGCGACGATTATGTTTTCGATGTCATCGACCTGGTTCTGGGGCAGGGGCGTACGTCACGCCTTTACCAGAGTCTGGTTGTCGAAAAACAATTGGTTACCCAGGTTGCGACCTACGGGGCACCCGGTTCGCGCTATCCCAACCTGTTTGTCATCTCCCTGGTACCGCGATTTCCCCATACCGTGGAAGAAGTCGAGCAGGCCCTTTATCGAGAGCTCGACCGCCTGTCTCGCGAGCCCGTCAGCAAAAAGGAGTTGGAGCGGGTTCGAAACCGCTTGCGGGTCGAACAACTTCGCGACTTGCAAAGCAACAGCGGCCTTGCGCATATGCTGACCTACTTTCAGACCGTAGCGGGAGACTGGCGGTACCTCGTCGAATACGACAGTCGTATCGCTTCGGTCACGGCAGAGGATGTCATGGCTGTCGCCGGCAGGTATTTCACTGACGAAAATCGCACTGTGGCCATTCTTGAAGGGAAAGGACAACGACCGTGAAAAACTTCGGCATAGCGATTTTGCTGGGATTGGCGGTTTTGTGCGGATGCAGCGCCGCATACCGTTCCGAACACCCTGAAGACCTCGAATTTACTCCACTGGCTTTCGAACTTCCACAGGTCGAGACCTTTCAACTGGCCAATGGCGTTCGGGTGTTTTTCCGGGAGGATCATGAATTGCCGCTGGTCAGCGTTACGACCATGCTCAATGCAGGCAAGATAGATGAACCTGAGAACAGGAGCGGACTGGCCGAGCTGCACGCCACTGCCATGCGTAGCGCCGGTGCCGGCGACATGACGGCCGACGAAATCGATGCCTACCTTGAGATGGTCGCTGCCGATCTATCCGTGGCCAGTGACGCATACGCTACGACGATGAGCCTGTCCCTTCAAAGTGCTGACGTGGAACAGGGACTGCAAATTCTGGGCGACATGATGCGTCGACCGCGTTTCGATGCCCAGCGAGTCGAGCTTGCTCGCCGGCGCATGCTCGAAAACATCCGTCGACAGAACGACCGACCGGCTGTGGTAGCGCGCAGAGCTTTTCTGTCGGCGTTATATCGAAATCATTCCCTCGGACGTCTACCGACTTTGGATTCGGTGGGCACCATCACTCTTGAAGACCTCAGGGCGTTTCATAAACGCTTTTTCAAACCGGACAATCTGTGGGTGGCGGTTTCCGGCGATATCGACCGGGCGGCTCTGGAAGGGTATCTTAACGATGCTCTGGGAGACTGGTCAGGTCGTTTCGATCGGCCCAAAGACAGCGAAACCTTGCCTCCTCCGGCCCCTCCGGCTTTATGGCTGGCTTACAAGGATGTGCCTCAGACAACCCTGCTGATGGGCGAACGGGGAATCGACAAAAACGATCCGGACCTTTACGCATTGCGGGTGCTCGATTTTATTCTCGGAGGTGGAAGTTTCAATTCTCGCCTCATGCAGAACATCCGCACCCGGCGCGGACTGGCCTATTCCGTTTATTCCTATTTTCAGGTAGGGCGCCGCTTGCCGGGAGTGTTTATCGCGGGTGCCGAAACCAAAAACTCCTCGGTCTCCGAGGTCACCCGCCTGATGCGGCAGGAAATGCAGACGCTTATGCAGACCCCCGTGACGCAGGAAGAGTTGAAGACCGCCAAGGAAAGCCTCGTCAATTCGTTTGTATTTGCATTCGAGGATACCCACGAGGTTGTTACCCGTGTTATGCGCCTGGCTTTTTATGGATATCCGGACGAGTACCTAAGCCGGTATCGACAGCGACTGGCCGCCGTTACCGCCGGAGATGTGCTGGCTGTCGCTCGCCGTCATCTGCATCCCGAGGCACAGACCTTGATTATGGTTGGGAATCCCGAACAACCTGATGACATTGCGGATGCGCTTGGTTTGCCCTTGAAAACGGTTGACCTGGAAGGTTTCTCTTCTGAGGGTGAGTCAAATTAGTCTTCCGCCTGATAACTTGTGCGGATGGCTACAGCGGCGTTTATGGAGAAACGAAGCGAAACACCTGTGCTGGCCGGGACAGGGGAGGCGGCCTGTGTGCGGCATGCAGTTTTGCAAGAAGTCAACCGTCGGTATACGGCAGATCCTCGCATGGATTTTATGCGATTTCCGATGGTGGAAGTAAGGTACCGATATCATGGCCTAATCATGCTGTGTATAATGGATTGTAATGACCCTTGACGCGCCCTTTTCCGGGCGCTTCGCGGAAGGAGACCACGGTGGCAAATCGATTCTGGGATAGACTTCGTGCCTTTCTTTTGCACGATTTGTGGAACTTGGATGCGCATGAACTGACACGCGGCAAACTCTTCCTGATGCGACAGTTGCAGCTTGCGATGATTGTCGTGCGTGGTTTCGTTTCCGACGGATGCATGTTGCGTGCCTCGGCTCTGACCTATGCCACCCTGTTGTCCATCGTTCCTTTACTGGCCCTGATGTTTTCACTGATCAAAGGGTTCGGCGGCCAGAACGTTCTCGAGCCGCTGCTTTTCAAAGTATTTACCCACGGTTCCGAAGAAGTGATCGGGGCCATTCTCACGTATATCGAAAATACCAATTTCCGACGCCTGGGCACGGTCGGCCTGGTGATCCTGGTGGCGACGGTTCTTACCCTTCTGTCGAACATTGAAAAAAGCTTCAATCACATCTGGGGGGTCAATGAGACCCGCACCCTGGTCCGACGGTTTGCCGATTACTTTTCCGTGGTCCTGCTCAGTCCCCTGCTCATCGTCGCAGCCCTGTCTCTGACCACGACCTTGCGCAACCAGGCGCTGGTGCAGAGGATGCTGGAAACGGCGGTGGTCGGTGAAGCCTTGCTGCTGTTTTTCAATGTGCTGCCCTATTTCGCCGTTTGGGCGGCATTCACTTTCATGTATCTGTTCATGCCGAACACCCGCGTTCAGTTGAAAGCCGCCCTCATCGGCGGGATTTTCGGCGGTACGTTATGGCAGCTGGCGCAATGGGCTTATGTCAATTTTCAGATCGGGGTGTCACGCTACAACGCTATCTACGGCACCATGGCCGCGCTGCCGATACTGATTGTCTGGCTGTACGTATCATGGATGATCGTTTTGCTGGGGTTGGAGCTGACCTATGGCGTGCAGAACGCAACCATCATCCGAGAGGAGTATGGAGAAGAACCGGTTAATTTCGCAAGCCGGGAGCGCGTAGCCATCACAGTTCTTCTGTTATGTTCCGAATTCTTTTATGCCGGTGGCGAACCATGGAATCATGCACGCCTCTGTTCCGATTTGAAATTGCCCCCCCGACTGGTTCGTTCCGTTTTGAATGACCTGGTCAGGATGGGATTGCTGGCCAAGGTGGAAGATCCTCTCCGGGACGGATTCGTCTATCATCCCGGGAAGGCTCCCGAAGGCATCGAGGTTAATGCGGTATTGCGGGCGCTGCGCGAGGACGGTTCGACTCAGCCGCGGAATTTTCGCATGCCCGGGCGGGAAGTTGTGAAGGAGATCGAAGAAAGCCTCGTCAAAGCGGAAGATGCCGCTTTGGACGGCTTGAATTTTCGGGAATTGGTCATGAAAAAACTGGGAACGGACTCTGGACACCGAGCCGATCAGACGGGGTAGAGAGTGAAGACGTTTTCTTCCAGGACGGCATAGGATGGTCCTTTGCTCCACCCTCCGAGTGCTATGAGGGTATGCCCGTTTTCCCGATGCAGCAGCGGTACGTGGAAGTGACCGGTGATCACCGTGTCATAACCTTCCGCAAAGCGCTGTCTGGCATAATTCACAAGGTCTTCGCGAGGGAGGCGATGATGATCGCGTCCGCCGTTTTTGCGGGAACTTTTGTGGCTAGCCCAGAGGGCTATGCGCCATGCCGTGTCGGGAGGGATCAGCATCATGAGCCGGCGGGTCCACCGATGGCGCAAGAAGCGACGCAGAAGAAGATAGCCTGTGTCGCGCGGGTTGACGAGATCTCCGTGGGCGATAAAGATCCTGCGGCCGTCCCGTTCCAGTGCTCCCCCATCGGGAAGGATGCGGCAACCAAGGGTTTCGCTGAAATAGGGGCCGAGGTGAAAGTCGTGATTGCCTTCGACGAAAACCAGCTCCGCACCTGCTTCGCGCAGGCGGCGCAGGCATTCGAGCAGAGGCAGGTAGGCCGAAAATACCGTATGTTTATATCCCAGCCAGAACTCGAAAATGTCGCCCAGCATCACCAGACTGCGCAGCTGCCCGCGCTGCTGGTCCAGAAAGTCCAGCAAAAGCCGATAACGGTCGTCGCGGGGATCGAGAAGGTGGGTGTCGGCGAGAAAAATATCTTTCATGGATTCCGGTTGGCTTCTCCCTGGGCAATGCCGGATGCAAAGCAACTGATGGCCATCCGGAACCTGTGGATGAGCCCAGTGTCTTACTTGATAAAGAAAGCGAGCGATTTTCCCTGTTTAAGAAAATCAAGCCTCCGTATGGAAGCGAATAAATATGCGTCGCAGCGGCATAATGTGCGGAGCGATGCAGAGGTTGGGAAAAGGTTCGTTTTTGAATGAATTCCAACTATAGAAGCGGGTTAGGGTAAAGTCAAGCCGCTTGACTGGCGCTAAAAAGGAGGAGAAAATGCTCGATTTTTTGGGCAGCATGCACCCTGTTATTCAGGCTTTTCTGGCAACCTGTTTTACCTGGGGGGTGACTTCCCTGGGAGCAGGGGCCGTTTTTCTCGCGCGTCAACCGAGTCGCAGGACTCTCGACGGCATGCTCGGATTTGCCGGAGGGGTCATGATAGCAGCCAGTTACTGGTCTTTGCTGGCACCGGCCATCGAAATGTCGGAAGGCCAGGGGCTTCCGTCCTGGATACCTCCGACGATCGGGTTTTTGCTGGGCGGGTTTTTTCTTCGCGGCTTGGACATGCTTTTACCACATCTGCATCGGGGGTTGCCCCGCAGCCAGGCCGAAGGAATAGAAACGGCCTGGCCGCGCAGTACACTCTTCGTGCTTGCGGTGACCCTGCACAACATTCCCGAAGGTTTGGCGGTAGGGGTTGCTTTTGGCGCTGTAGGTGCCGGGCTGGAGGCCTCCAGTCTCACTGCCGCCATAGCTCTCGCCCTGGGTATCGGATTGCAGAACTTTCCGGAAGGCATGGCTGTCTCCATGCCTTTGAGAAGGGACGGCCTGTCTCCACTGAAAAGTTTCTGGTATGGGCAGCTTTCAGGGTTTGTCGAGGTGGTTGCAGGCGTGATCGGTGCCGCTGCCGTGCTTGCCGCCCGCCCGATACTGCCCTACGCTCTGGCTTTTGCCGCCGGGGCCATGATTTTTGTGGTTATCGAGGAGGTGGTGCCCGAGACGCAGCAAGGGGAATTCGGTGACTTTGCTACCCTCTGTGCAATGCTGGGGTTTGCCGTCATGATGAGTCTTGACGTCGGTTTGGGATAAAATGGCAGGTTATGCCCATTGATATGTTTCTGTTTTTTTCAGGAGGATAATATGTATCGAAACACCATGGGAGCCCTGGTCCGTTTTTGGGCGGGGAAGATTGCATGCGGCCTGGCTTTGACCGTGCTGGTTGCCAATCTCAGCAGTGCAGAAGAATACCGGACTCCAAGGGCCGGCGAAAGTTTTACCACGGAACTTTTCGGGCAGTCCGTCACGGCTCCCTTTCGAGATCGTTGTTCCGTAACAGCGCTGAATCTCGGGGTGCAATGGCTTGAGTCAGCGCCCAGGGATTATGAAGTT
This sequence comes from Desulfuromonadales bacterium, assembly GCA_030154185.1. Taxonomy (GTDB): domain Bacteria; phylum Desulfobacterota; class Desulfuromonadia; order Desulfuromonadales; family Syntrophotaleaceae; genus Syntrophotalea. The sequence goes on along the minus strand of JASKKK010000023.1, from coordinate 17,740 downwards.
TTGCCTTACGGTGCGTTTTTTTTGTGGCGCAACAAAGATAACGGCCGAAAACGTCTGCGTGCCGTATTGGCAGGCGTGTACAACGAAGTGCGATATCATGTGAATCCCGCATGGTTGGGAAAGACCGAACTGGTGATGACTTTTGAAAATATGACCGTTCCCCTGGCCAGACAGGAGTTTATCGAGGGGTGCGTATCGATGAAGAGGAACTGGAATGGTATCGCGCCCATTTGGGTTTCGGGTTCGGCTGGCGTACTTCGCTGGCGCCCGGATATCAGGATAATGCCATGGAGATGGCTCTGACCTACGAACCGGGCGTATTGTTGTTCAGTGACGGCAGCGATACGGCAGACGGGTTTCGCGAACCACGCGATACCTACGAGGGCAGAGTACATGTTCGCATGCGAGCCGATGCTCTTGAACGCAACATCATGGAACTGCCACATGCAGGGTGGGCGGCCGGTTTCGACGGATGGTACGCTCATCGCTCCCGCTGGGATGACTGGGGCGGGGATACGCTTTCCGGTACTCAGGACGGCAATGAACACCGCACCTGGTATGCCGGGCGTTTCTTTGCTCTAACGGCACTGCCGATGCCGCTGGCTGATGGCGAGCGCGATCGCTTGATTGCTTCGTTGTATGGAGGCATGGGTAGCGATCTCGATCGTTTCAGCGCTTTTCGACTCGGCGGCGAGCCGACCGGCGGAGAGTGGGAGGCTCTGTCCAGGCCCAATGTCATGGGAGCGATTTTCGATGAATTCTATAGTCGCAGTTATGCGGTGTTGAATCTTGAATATCGCCGGGAATTACTGTTTTTCTGTTATCTGCATCTGCGTGGGCAGTTTGCCTGGGTCGACCGTCCGAGGATTGAAGACGGTCTTCTCGGCTGGGAGATGGAGGCTTTGCCGGCTGTCGGGGTGGCGGTTACCTGTGGGGCGCCGTGGAACTCTCAGGTCGAAATCGGTTTCTGCTACAATTTCGGATTGCTTCGCGAGGAGGGCGGAGACAGCGATTTTGGAGGCTCCGCCCTGAATCTTTCCTGGTCGAAGGAATTCTGACCGACCTGATATTTCAGAGAGGAAAAACGAGCCCCGGCCGGTAGCCGGGGCTTTTTTGCTTTTGTATAACCTCCGTTTTTAAAAAAGGTGTTGAAACTTGAGACTATCTGTGCAAATCTTCGTTATGTAGGTCGCTATACATCGAGATTCAGAGCTCGATGTAGGGTTCGTTCGGGTTGGCATCATTCCCTTTTTCCAGCGACAGTCTGGAAGGACGACCTTGTTGCACCTTACCCATTTGGCCGCTGCAAAAAGCGATACAATCCCATCGCTTTTTGCAGCGGCGCTTTTTTACCTGAAACAAAGAAAAATGGTGGCATGTTCTCAAACCCGGTTGCATTGCGAAGCTCTAATGATTATCATAGCTGCAACAAACACTTAAGTATGCCTTTTCAAGGAGGTTGTCATGAGTTTGAACATTCAACGGCGGCTGTTGGAGTATCTGCTTGCCAGGACGGCTGAACTACGGGTTGAGGACGTCCGCATCGGCTTGGGGTATTCAGCGGTGAAGCTCGATAACGGCCACGCCGGTCTGGCCTGGACACCCAGGAGAACCGATGGCGGTTGTACCCATTTGCATACTGCGGGGACCTTAACCGGAAAGCCGGCTTCGGAAATGTTGTCCGGCCTGGTTGAAGAAAACGCCATTTTGCGTGCCCTTGGCGTGGCCACGGCAAACGCTCTGCTTGCCGGCAGCCCCAATCCCGGCGCCACAAACGTCAATGCTCTTGAGCCGGCGAAGATAAGCCCCGCCTGTCATGTTGCCATGGTGGGATATTTCGGCCCCTTGGTGAAAGAATTGCAGGAAGTCGGGTGTCAACTCGATATTATTGAACTCGATTCCACACGCCCGGGCGTATTGTCTCCCGAGGAAGGTAAAAGGGTTCTGGCTTGCTGCGACGTCGCCATTTTAACCGGCACCAGCCTCATTACCGGTACGCTGGACAATTTGATGGCCTCTCTTGGAACCCCCCGGAGTGTGATATTGCTTGGCCCGTCCGCTCCTTTGTGCCCCAAGGTGTTTGCCGACACCCCTTTGACGCAGGTTTCCGGAGCACGGGTTCTCGACTGCGACGGTGTGTTAAGAGTGGTTTCAGAAGGGGGAGGGACCCCTCTGCTGAAAAAATATGTAGCCTTTGAAACCTTGCTTTTGAACGGCTAGAAACCACTTCGGTTTTGCCGTTTATGCGATGATGGCGATTTCAGGAGTCTGCGTCTCGCTTTTTTTTTGGGGCCTGCTGGTTTCATAATCGTTAGAATCTTCTGGAGCATGTCCCTGAGGTTTTGGTATGATTGGTTTGAATGCATTGGTAACCAAGGCGCCAACGAGAGGGACTTTTATGCCATTTAGCGGACCAGTCAAGGATCAGCTTGATCTGTTTGGAGCGGTGGTCGATAATCTGGCGATCATGGTTGAAATGGCGCGCAGCGCTTTCAATCATCAGTGTCGGCAGGTTCTGGCCGAAATGGAACATCACAAGGTGATTGTCGAGGAAGAGATTGCCCTTGCGACGGAGCGGATCGACAGTCTGTTGTCCGAAATCTCCGGCAAGGAACAGGTCGGAGCGATCAAACTGCACAGCGTGCTGTCGCATTTGCAGATCGTGACCGAAGCGTTGAGTGAACTGGTACATCCGCTGCGGCGTCAGATCAGCGAAGGCGTTCCCTTTTCCCCCAAGGCCTGCAGTCAGATCAACGAACTGTTCAAGGGACATCTGGAAATTCTGCGAGCCTTGGCTGATATTCTGAAGACTGACAACGAAGTTCTCAAAGCCTATATCAGTGACGATAAGGGGCCGCAACTGTGCAGTCAGTGCATCGAGTACGCCACCGATCATGAGGCACGTCTCATAGAGGGGTTGTGCACGCCCCATGCTGCGCCGCTTTACCTCGGTATACTCGATTGTCTGCGGGTTATGGCTCAACACGAAATATCTGTCGCCAAATTGTTGCAACAGATCTCGCAGATGTCCGAGGACGCTTCTTGACGATCGATCAGAAATTATTGACGCTAAAAAATGGCCGGACAGATAGTGTCCGGCCATTTTTTAGATTATTGCGGAAAAGGCCTGACAGAGACAGGTCTGTCGGCTTTTGTATGAGAGACTATTGGTCGCGGGCCCCGGTTTGCATGGGAACGAGAACGATCTGGATACGACGGTTCTGAGATCGTCCTTTGACGGTGGCATTGTCGGCAATGGGGCGGTAGGGTCCGTATCCGCAGATGGAAAGACGCTCTCCGGGAATGCCGAGGTTGTCCTGAAGAAAGTGTACCACGCTTCCGGCTCGGGCTGTCGCCAGTTCCCAGTTGGAAGGATAGGTATCCCGCAGACGCGGACTGATAGGCACATTGTCGGTATGCCCTTCGACCCGAATGGTTTTGTCGGCGGTGTCTTTAAGAATGGTGCCGATGCGGCGAAGGACGTTGAGACCCGCAGGTTTAATATCGGCTTTTCCGGAATCAAACAGAATCTTTTCCACCATGTTGACGGTGAGGCGCCCTTCAAGGTCCGAAATCGTGATTTCTCCGCGTTCGATTTCGTCTTCCAGCTTATCGACCAGGTCATCGTAGGTCGTTTTCAGCTGGGCAATGCGTGCTTGGCGCGCCAGTTGTTCCTGTTCCAGCTTTACGGTCAGTTGGCGTTTTTCCTGCTCGAGCCGGTCGATTTTGTGACGCATTTCGGTCATGGCCTCGCCTGCTGCGGCACTTCGGTCAGCCAGGATTGTTTCCAGGCGTTCGATGTCGGATTCGGCTCGCAGATTGTCTTGTCTTAAGGCCGCTGCTTCGCTGCGAACGTCTTCCAATTGGCGGGCTGTTTCGTCATAGCGAATGGCCAGTTGTTTCTGTTGTTTCAAGAGTTTGGCGTAATCCTGCTCGAGGTTGCTGCTCAAGGTTGCGTAGTGCCGGGCTTCGTCGGATTTGCGTTGAAAGGCGGATTGACTCACACATCCGGCGGTGAGTACAGCCATTGCCAGGCCTGCTATGATGAGTTTGTGGGTTGTTTGCACGGTATCTCCTCCTGTCTGCCTTTGTGGGAATTTCAGATCATGTTAAATTTATCACTCATTGTCAAACGGAATCGGGTCCGGTTGTAAAGACCAAACATTATTCAAATAAGGCTTTATATGTTGCGGCTGCTTCTCCGACCATGATATATAAACTGTTGGAGTTACAGGTGTAAAATTTGTTCTATATTTGCCCCGGAGATAACCATGTTTGAAATAGATCGGATTGTCCGGACCGCCCTGCAGGAGGATATCGGTCTTGGCGATATAACCACGCAGGCCACCATTGCCCCTGGAACCGTGGCACGGGCGGAGTTGGTTGCCAAACAGGATTTTGTGCTGGCAGGTATCGATGTGGCACGTGAGGTCTTCAACGTGCTGGATGCTTCGGTGGCTTTTGAAAAGTTGCGCGAAGACGGCGGGCATGTCCAGCGTGGCGACGTTCTGGCGTGGATTAAGGGCGAGGCAGGTGTTTTGTTGCAAGGCGAACGCGTCGCACTCAATCTATTGCAGCGTATGAGCGGTATAGCCACCCACGCTGCCGCTTTCGTAAAAGAGCTGGAAGGCACCACAGCGGCGGTGGTCGATACGCGTAAAACGACGCCGGGACTGCGCGTTCTGGAAAAATACGCGGTTCGGACCGGTGGCGGACGCAATCATCGTACATCCCTTTACGATGGCGTGCTGATCAAGGAAAACCACGTTGCTGCTGCGGGAGGGATTGCCGTTGCGGTTGCTCGAGCGCGGGAAACCGCGCCGCATACTTTGCGCATCGAGGTCGAAACGCGTAACCTTGCCGAAGTGGAAGAAGCTCTGGCGGCCGGGGCCGATGTCATCATGCTGGACAATATGGATCTCGACACGTTGCGCCAGGCGGTCGATCTCGTCGATGGGCAAGCTTTGACCGAAGCTTCCGGCGGAGTCACTCTTGATACGGTACGCGGTATCGCCGAAACCGGTGTCGACCTGATTTCCGTTGGCGCTCTTACGCACTCAAGCCCGGCTGTCGATATATCGATGCTATTTCAATAATTGCAATAACAGGATGCAATGACCGGACAGGATGCACACGCTACCATACTCGCTTTGTTTCGATCTGCCGGAGACGGATTTGTCTCCGGCGCGCAGATAAGTCGCGCTCTTGGGGTTTCACGTACCGCGATCTGGAAAAAAATCGAACAGTTGAGGTTGCTGGGGTATGCCATAGAAGCGGTGCCCTCCAAGGGGTATCGTCTGCAGGAATCGCCGGATCTGTTGCTGGCAGCCGAGGTGCAGGCAGAGCTTGGAACCGAGCGTATCGGGCGGGAGGTGATTTATTATGCCGAAACCGATTCCACCAACCTGCGTGCCCACGAACTCGGTAAAGCCGGGGCGGAGGAAGGTACCGTGGTTCTTGCGGATCGCCAGACGGCCGGCCGGGGGCGTCTCGGACGCCATTGGTGCTCGCCGGGAGGCGTCAATCTGTATGCGTCGATTGTGGTGCGTCCGCCTGTGGCACCCCGCTATGCCAGTCAGATGACCTTCCTGTCGGCCGCGGCAGTGGCTCAAACCGTATCCGAAACCGGAGGCTTGACCGCAACAGTCAAATGGCCCAACGATGTTCTGGTAGAAGGCCGTAAAATTGCTGGCCTGCTCAATGAACTCGATGCCGAAACCGAGCGTATCCACTACCTGGTTCTGGGGATCGGGGTCAACCTGAATATGCAGGCAGGGCAGTTCCCCGACGATCTGCGTTATCCTGCGACCTCCCTGTTGTTGGAAACCGGCCGCAGGGTTTCGCGTCTCGATTTTGTCCGCTGTCTGTTGCGTCATATGGATCGTCTCTACTCCCTTTATCTTGCCCAGGGGTTCCAGCCCGTGCTTGCCGCATGGCAGCAGTATTTTCATCTGGTCGGCTGCATGGTGGAAGTCGATTGTCAAAATCGTCGAGTGGTCGGGTGCGTACAAGGGCTCGACAGTGATGGTGCCCTTTTGCTGGAGCTGGCGGATGGGGGGCGGGAGCGTGTCCTGGCCGGCGACGTACGGCCCTTGTAATGGTTTGTTTTCGGCAAAACGGTTTCCCTCAGGCACGTTTTGGAGGGGCTGTTTTCCCGATGTTCATTCGCGGCCCGTGGTTGGACACTGCCTGAAAAAAACGTAGAATTCAAAGGAACCTTATGCTGCTGGTTATCGACGTCGGCAATACCAACACCGTTGTTGGACTTTATGAAGGCCAGACTCTGGCATATAATTGGCGAATAACCACCGACAAGGGTCGGACAGGCGATGAATACGCCCTGCTGTTGCACGAATTGTTGCGCCTGGCCGGGGAGACCTTCGACACAATCGAGGATGTCATCGTATCGAGTGTGGTACCGCCGACATTGTATGCCATTGAGGCACTGTGCCGCAAATATGTCGGACGATCCCCCTACGTCGTGGGGCCCGGGATCAAGACCGGCATGCCGATTCTTTATGAACACCCCCGGGAGGTGGGAGCCGATCGCATCGTCAATGCCGTAGCCGCTTTCGCCCGCTGGCAATGCAGCCTGATCGTCGTCGATTTCGGTACCGCAACCACTTTCGATTACATCACGGCAAAGGGCCAGTATCAGGGAGGCGCCATTGCACCTGGATTGAAAATCAGTGCCGACGCATTGTTTGAAAAAGCCAGCAAATTGCCGCGGGTTGAAGTCGCCCGGCCACCAGGGGTGGTCGCCAAAAATACCGTCAGCAGTATTCAGGCGGGATTGTTTTACGGATATGTCGGATTGGTTGACGGTATCGTCGGGCGTATGAAGAAGGAGACTCGCGACGATCCCCTGGTTGTTGCTACCGGTGGCCTGGCCACACTGATTGCCAATGAAACCCAAGCCATAGACGAGGTGGAACCCGATTTGACTCTGGAGGGATTGCGTATCCTCTATCTGCGCAACAAGGGGTGATATACTCCATTAAGGCTGTCCATCGGACAAGCCGGTAATAGATTTTCCTCATGTTCAAAACGGCAGAAGACTGTCGATACGATGTCATAGGCCGCGATGTTCTTAATGCGTCGCAGCGTTGTTTCCTGAGATGTGATCCTCACGCGCTTCCCCCCGGCGGGGAAAATGAAGGGAGAGACCATGGGAAAGTACGACACGGCTAGGTTGAGGAATTTTGGAGTTGTTGCGCATGGCGGGGCGGGTAAGACCTCCCTGGTCGAGGCCATGCTGTTCTGCAGCGGGGTGACGGACCGGCTGGGGCGGGTCGATGATGGCAGCTCACTGATGGATCATCAGCCAGAGGAAATTCGGAGGACCAGTTCCATCGATGCCAGTTCCTGTTTTCTTCCCTGGAAAGAACATGAACTGCATGTCCTCGATACTCCGGGGTATGCGAACTTTCTGCACGATACGCGCAATTGCCTGCGCGTGGTCGACGGCCTGCTGTTGCTGGCGTCGGCAATTTCCGGGGTCAAAGCCCAGACTCAGAAAATCTGGCAATGGGGGAGTGAATATAAGCTTCCCACCGTCGCATTCGTCAGCAAGATGGATCGCGAGCGGGCCGATTTTGGCAAAGCCGTGGCGAACATGGCCGAAGCCCTGTCGATACGCGCAATCCCCTTGGTACTGCCCATAGGTGCGGAGAACGATTTCCGCGGTCTCATCGATCTGATTTCCATGCAGGCCTATCTGTTTACCGATGATGCCAAAGGTGGGATGGAACAGACGGATATTCCCGAGGAACTCCGTGAAGAAGCTGAAATTCAGCGCATTGCCTTGGTCGAAGCGGCTGCAGAGACCGATGATGTGCTGATGGAAAAGTATCTCGAAGAGGACAACCTGAGCGAGGAGGAGATCCGATCCGGTCTGCGGACGGCAACACTGGCCGGAGAGATCGTGCCCGTGCTGTGTGGCAGCGGACCGGCCAACAAGGGGGTACCTTTTCTGCTCGATGCGATTAATGGTTGTCTGCCGTCTCCGGCAGACCGCCCGGCAAGTGTCGGCCAGGACCCGCAAACGGAAGAAATGGCCGAACGCTTACCGGCTGCCGATGCCCCTTTTGCCGCCCTGGTGTTTAAAACCATCAGCGATCCTTATACCGGCAAGCTGAATCTGCTGAGGGTTTACTCCGGGATCCTCAAATCCGACTCGATCGTCAGCAATGCCAACCGTGAGTGTACCGAACGTATCGGCCAATTGTTCAAAATGGTCGGAAAGAAACAGGTGGCAGTCGAACAGGCCGGACCGGGAGATATCGTCGCTGTGGCCAAACTCAAGGAAACGGTTACGGGAGACACGCTGTGCGATGGTGCACAGCCCATTCGACTCGAATTTCCGGAAGCTTTGAAACCGGTCATCTCTTTTGCCCTTGAAGCTCGCAGCAAAAACGATGAAGAAAAAATTAATTCATCTTTGCAGCGCCTGGTCGAAGAAGATCCTACCCTGCAGCTCATGAGGGATGAAGAGACCCACGAACTGATTCTATCGGGGATGGGGCAGATGCATGTTGAGGTGACCGTCGAAAAGCTTAAACGCAAGTTCAATGTCGAAGTGGAACTCAAGGAGCCCAAGGTTCCCTATCGGGAGACGCTGCGCGGTACGGCCAAGTTGCAAAGCAAGTATAAAAAGCAATCCGGAGGACGCGGACAGTATGCGGATGTCTGGCTCGAATTCAGTCCGTTGAAGCGGGGCGAAGGATTTCAATTCGAAGATAAGATCGTCGGTGGTGCCGTACCCCGCCAATATATTCCGGCGGTTGAAAAAGGAATCTTCGAAGCGGCCCGTTCCGGAGTGCTGGCCGGTTTCCCCACCGTTGATTTCAAGGTTACCCTGTTTGACGGTTCTTATCATACGGTCGATTCGTCAGAAATGGCTTTCAAGATTGCCGGTTCCATGGGTTTCAAAAAAGGCGCCGAGATGGCAACGCCGGTGTTGTTGGAGCCCATCATGAAAATGGAGATCACCGTTCCGGACGAATGTGTCGGTGACGTCATCGGCGATATGAACTCCCGACGCGGGAAGGTACTTGGAATGGACCCGCAAACCGGAAATCAGCAGGTCAATGTTATGGTGCCTTTGGCGGAAGTGCTGAAATACTCTCCGGAACTGCGCTCCATGACTTCGGACCGGGGGATGTTTACCATGGAGTTTTCCCATTATGAGGAGGTCCCCTCCCATCTGACCGGTAAGCTTCTTTCCGAGCTTAAAAGACAGGAGTAGGTGTCCCGTCGTTGATTGCATGACCCTGGCCGTCGGCGTGGTTATCCGCCGACGGCCTTCCTTATACTCGTTTCCCATAAGAAAACAATACTTTGACCTTCCAGGGTTTTCTGATGGATACTATAACTCGGTACTTTGATTCATGACTGATTCTGAAAAGCAGCCCGGCAAAAAATCGGTACGTCTGAAGGTGACACCCCGTGTTGCTCGTATAGTCGCGGGCCGCGGCGGCCGTGACGAGCAATGGAAAGCTGTAAGAGGAGAGCTGGGTCTTCCCGAGGTGGAGCGGTTTACGCTTTTGGTCTATTTTGCTCAGAGCAAGGATACGGAATTGATCAAGGCGGCCCGCCAAATCCTTGATGATTTTCCGGCTGAAGGTCTGCGAAGTCTGGCTTCCGATGCGAGTTTACATCCGGCTTTGCTCGTTTTTCTGGCGCGACGTTATGCTCGCCGCCATGGATTGCACGATCTGCTTGTGACGAATCCGTCGTTGCCGGAGTCGCTGCGGCGCAGTTTGGAGTCCGCAGCTCAAAAGTCCGGCTCCGAGTTGTCGGATGATGAAGCCTCTTCGTTTTCGGACGATAAACCGGACGATCGGACGGGCAGGGGGGAGGCGGGCCATGAGGAACAACAGTCCGGGGAAGAATCCGAATCCGACGAGCCTGAAGCCCCCGAGAATCTCAGCAAATTCCAGATGACCATGCACATGGGGGTCGCCGAAAAAATCAAAGCGGCGATGACGGGCGACAAGGAATGGCGTGGTCTGCTCATCGGCGATACCAATAAACTGGTTTCATCCGCGGTATTGAAAAACCCTCGCATTACCGAAAAAGAGGTGCAGACCATTGCACGCAACAAGGCGACCAACGAGGAACTCATCCGGATTATCATGCTAAACCGGGAATGGATGAAGAGCTACAGCATCAAGCTTGCCCTGGTCATGCATCCTCGAACGCCCTTGGGAAACGCTCTGCGTTTTATGGGAGGGCTGACGGAAAAGGATCTTAAAAATCTGGGCAAAAGCCGCGAGGTGTCGCCCGTCATTTCCAACAATGCACGTCGTTTGTTGATGGCTAAAGCAAAAAACCGCTGACAGCAGCCGAAGTTTTCGGCAACCGCAATGGAGATGCCGTTTTATGGGGAGCGGTATCGGTGTGAAATATTCTATCGGGTATCGCAAACCGCCGGTCGGGTCGGTATGTTTTCCCGCGGTACTCGTGGTTGAGGTTTCAGTATATTTCGGCATGTATATTAAACAAGCGCAAGGGCAAAATCGCTTTTTTTGTTAAAGGTTTTACAAGGGATCCGGACATGCGTGATCCCGGAATGGTTTAACGCCGAAGGGCGGATTGGAGAGCATATGAAAGAGATGGATTTTATGCAAGGCAGGATCGTTGCCGTTTGTAGCAGCCCTGAAAAAGGTGGCCGAAAAAAGAATATCGGTCAAGGGGTTCTTATAGAGGGATTTGGCCTGGAAGGAGACGGTCATGGCGGCGACTGGCACCGTCAGGTCAGCCTGCTGGCTATGGAAAGCATCGCTTCCATGCAGGCCAAAGGGCTGGATGTCAAACCCGGGGATTTTGCTGAGAATCTTACCACCGAAGGGCTGGAACTGTTCACCCTGCCTGTCGGCACCCGCTTAAAGATCGGAGACGACGTACTGCTGGAGGTTTCCCAGATCGGCAAAGTCTGTCATACGCGCTGTGCCATCTATTATCAGGCAGGTGACTGCGTCATGCCGAAAGAAGGCATCTTTGCGGTGGTTCTTAAAGGCGGACCGGTCAGGGTCGGCGACGAAATACTGGTTTTGCCGCCTGCTGCCGAGGAGACTCTGGCATGAGTGATAATTTTTTTAAGATCGGCATATTGACCCTGTCCGACAAGGGGGCGCGAGGCGAACGGGAAGATCTCAGCGGCCAGGTTATTCGCGAAATGATATCCGGACTCGGGGAGGTCACGCACTATCAGGTCGTGCCTGATGATCTGGAGATCATCGTTAAAACCCTGGTGGCTTGGGTGGACCGGGATGAAGTTGACCTTGTCCTCACCACCGGCGGTACGGGATTGAGTCCCAGGGATGTTACCCCCGAAGCGACTGCCCGGGTTCTCGATTGGGAAATCCCCGGCATGGCCGAGGCGATGCGCATGGCGAGTATGGAAAAAACGCCCCATGCCATGCTGTCCAGAGCCAAGGTCGGAGTGCGTCGGCGTTCCATGGTTATAAATCTTCCCGGCAGCCCCAAGGGCGTAAGGGAAAATCTCGAAGTGGTCTTGCCGGCCCTCGAACACGGCCTCAAAAAATTGAAGGGTGATCCCTCCGATTGTGCCCGCTAGCTTGTTTTATCCTTTTGAAAAGCCTTTCTCCGATGCATTACGTTTGACCCGTGCCTTTGTTTATGTTATTCAAAAGCGCCAATCGGATACGGTGTTTTATTTTTTAACAAAGCAGGTAGGGGTTTTGAACAGATCGGTTCGAAGATGAGGAAGGAACGAAGGATATGAGCAGAAGTCTGCACTTTACCATGGGGCAATTGCTGGAGGATGTTGCGAATCGATATCCGGACAACGATGCGCTGGTTTATCCGGATCTTGGGTTGCGGTATTCTTATGAGGATTTCAACGCCCTGTGCGACCGTGTGGCGAAGGGGTTGCTGGCCATGGGAGTTGCCAAAGGCGACCACCTTGCGATCTGGGCCACCAACGTCCCACAATGGGTGATATTGCAATTTGCCTCGGCCAAGATCGGTGCGATTCTGGTGACGGTCAACACCAACTACAAAGCCGTTGAACTGGAATATGTCCTCAAACAGTCCGATTCCACGACGCTTTTTCTGGTTTCGGGGTTCAAGGATACCGACTATGTGGAAACCCTGTACAGCGTTGTTCCCGAATTGCGGACCGCCCTTCCGGGTAAGTTGCGCTCCGAGCGCCTGCCGTTTCTGAAAAACGTCGTATTCCTGGGAGATCAGGATTTTGACGGCATGCGCCGTTGGAGTGAGCTGGAAGCCCTTGGCGAGGGGGTCGATGATGATCGTTTCGCTGACATTCGGGCTTCTCTGGATGAACATGAAGTTATCAATATGCAGTATACCTCCGGGACCACCGGTTTTCCCAAAGGGGTTATGCTGACCCATCACAACATTATCAATAATGGTTTCAATATCGGCGAATGCATGCGTTTTACGGAAATGGACCGGTTATGCATACCTGTACCCTTTTTCCATTGTTTCGGCTGTGTTCTTGGAGTGATGGCCTGCGTGACCCACGGCAGCGCCATGGTGCCCGTGGAAACCTTCAATCCCGAGGCTGTGTTGCGCACCATTCAAGCCGAGTCCTGTACGGCGGTGCACGGTGTGCCTACCATGTTCATTGCCGAACTCGATCATCCCAACTTTGGCCGTTACGATCTCAGCACTCTAAGAACCGGCATCATGGCCGGTTCTCCCTGCCCTATCGAGGTCATGAAGCGCGTGATTCGCGAGATGTACATGTCCGAAATCACTATTGCGTACGGTCAGACGGAAGCCTCGCCGGTGATTACCCAGACGCGTACGGAGGATCCCGTGGAGTTGCGGGTTGCCACCGTGGGACGGGCCTTGCCGGATATCGAGGTGAAAATCGTCGATATCGAGACCGGCGAGGCTTTGCCGCCCGGTCGTCAGGGCGAACTCTGCTCACGCGGCTACAACGTGATGAAGGGGTATTACAAGATGCCCGAGGAAACCAAGCGTGTCATCGATGCCGACGGCTGGCTGCATACCGGTGATCTGGCGGTTATGGATGAAAATGGGTACTGCAAGATTACGGGCAGGATCAAAAACATGATTATCCGGGGCGGCGAAAATATTTACCCCCGTGAAATAGAAGAATTTCTCTACACCCATCCCAAAGTTGCCGACGTGCAGGTATACGGTGTACCCGACGCCAAATATGGTGAACAGGTCATGGCCGCCATCAAGCTAAAGGAAAGCGTTTCGGCCTCTTCCGAGGAGATTCAGGAATTCTGTCGCGGAAGTATCGCCAATTATAAAGTACCCCGCTACGTCAAGTTTGTCGACGACTTCCCCATGACCGCAAGTGGTAAGATTCAAAAATTTAAACTCCGTGAAATGGCGATCAAAGAACTGAATCTGCAAGGTGCCGATCCGGTGGAAACGGCCTGATTATGAGTTTTGGCGGCAATTCCTCGGCATTGGTGCCGGCCGCGGAACTTGCGTTGCGCAGGCGCAATCTGCAAAAAAGCATGCAGGCTGCGGGACTCGAGGCCGCTGTTATCATTCAGAACGCCGACCTCTATTACTTTTCCGGTACCCTGCAAAGCGGCTTGCTTTACATACCGTCCCAGGGCGATCCCGTTTACCTGGTGCGACGGGATCTGCAGAGGGCTCGCCGGGAGAGTGCGCTGCCGCAAATCATGCCGTTCGGCAGTTTCCGGGATCTGCCCGGTATTCTGGCCGACTGCGGCCTGCCTCACGCCGATCGGATAGGCCTGGAACTCGATGTATTGCCGGTGGCCCATTACCGACGTCTTTGTGCGGTGCTGGGCACCCCGAAGGTCGACGATCTGACCCCCCTGATCAGAGAGTTGCGGGCGATTAAATCGACCTGGGAGTTGAATCACATGCGCGCAGCGGCGCGCCAGTTGGATGAAAGCTGGTGTCTTGCATTGCAAATGGCTGAGGAGGGGATGCGTGATCTTGACCTGGTTGTTGCTCTTGAGGGACTGGCGCGGCGTCGTGGTCACCCCGGTTATGCCCGCATGCGGGCATTCAATGGCGAAATAGCCATGGGTACGGTACTGGTGGGGGCTGACGGAGCCGTACCTGCCTTTCGCAATACGCCGCTGGGCGGCGCGGGGTTGCACCCTTCCATCGGTTTCGGCGCCAGCGGGCGGCGCATGACCCGCGGGGAAGCGGTGACCGTCGATCTTGTCGGGTTTTCCGCAGGTTATCTTGCCGATCAGACCCGGACCTTTGGCGTCGGCCACCTTTCCGGCTCCTTGAGACGCGCCTACGACGCCATGCGGCAGGTGCAGGATCTGCTGATGCGTTCCGCGCGTCCCGGTGTCTCCTGGGGGCAGCTTTACGATGATTGCCGTATGCTTGCCGAGGACCTCGGCTACGGACCTTTTTTCATGGGGCAGGAAGGTTCCCAGGTCTCTTTTATCGGACACGGCATCGGTCTGGAAATCGATGAATACCCCTTCATCGCCCGTGGTCTGCACCAGCAGGTTCTGAAGCAGAACATGACCTTTGCCTTCGAGCCTAAAGCTGTTTTCCGTGGGCAGGGGGCCGTCGGAATCGAAAATACCTTTGTGGTGACGCCAGATGGTCTGGAGTCTCTTACCTTTTCCGACGAGACCCTCCATATTGTTTGAGTTTTATCCGATTTCTTTCCGGACCGTCTTCTCCATGCTTGCAAGACGCAAACGCACCCTTCCTGTTATTCCGATTATCCCAATGTTGGTGTTGCTGACGTCGGTTCTGTTGCAGCCTGTGAATGGTACGGCAGCTGACCGTCGGCCATCCGATTGCCGACGCTGTCATGGCGTCCTGCCCGAACATCATCCGCCTGTCGAATCCGCCAGGCGGGACTGCATGGCCTGCCACTCAGGCCATGATCGGCAGCATATGGGCGAGAAGATCCCGAGGAGAAATTCCGATTCCTATCGGTCGGACTGGTGGCATGTTGCAACCGTCGATCATCTGGCAACAGCCATTTTGCTTGGGGGGATTTTGGGACCTTTGATACATGGGCTGTTGTTTCTGGTGACCTGCCCTTTGCGGAATCCGCCACCGGATCGGCAAAAACCCCGCCGCCCCTCCGTCCGTCCCGTGGTGTTGCGCTGCTGGCATGCGACCAATGCCATGACCGTTGTGCTGCTCGGGGCAAGCGGCATATCGCTGAGAGGTCTGCTCGGCGATATCTCCATGCCGTTTTCTGTCGTTGCGCTGCGTTGGCATAGCTGGCTCGGGGTTTTTCATCTATTCGTCTGGGGCGGCTGGCTGGGACTGAAGTTGACCGGAGCCTGGCGCAATCATGGATGTCGGCCGCCGTTTGGCGAGCGGGTAAAGGATACGGGGAGGCAATTGGCATATTATGCATGGGGCATGTTTTTCGGCCATCCTCAACCCCGCTGCCAACAGATTTTCAATCCGTTGCAATGGCTGGTTTATTGCTTGATCATGAGTTTTCTGCTGCCTCTGGTGTTGTTGTCCGGTTGTGGTCTGTTTCTCTTGCATATGGGACTCGTGCCCGGCTTGTGGTCATGGCGCAGTTTTCTTGTGGAAACTCATTTTCTTGGCGGCTGTCTGCTGCTCGGATTTCTTAGCGTCCACCTTTACCTGGCTGCCTGGGGGCCGGGAGGCCGCCTCTGGAAGCGCCCCTGAGCGGGCAAAAGTTGGCGTTCAGGGTTGATCCTGCCTATTCTCGAGGAGATAGAGAAAATTGGCTGCGAGTTGAGGATGGATTTCGCGGCCCGCCATTTTCTGCAGAATGGCAGCACATTTTTCAGGCGGTTGCGGTGCACTGTATGGCCGTTTTGTCCTTACGGCGTCATAAATGTCAGAGATCGTGGTCATCTGGCTGCACAGATGTTGAGACCACTGATTATGTACCGTCGGGTAGCCGCTGAGATCATAGCGTATATGGTGCTCAAATGCGGTCAGGATCGCCAACTGCGGCACCCCGGGGCTGTCCAGCAGACGTTTTGCCCCTTCGGTGGGGTGTTGTTTCATCAATTCCCATTCCCTGTCGTCCAGTTTCCCCGGTTTGTTGAGTATGTCGACCGGTATGCTCAGTTTGCCGATGTCGTGCAGCAGGGCGGCTACCCCGATGTCGTGCAGCAGTTCTCCCTTGATGCCTAAATGCATGGCCTGGGCCAGATTCAAAAGACAGACATTAAGGCCGTGGGTGAATGTGTATTCGTCCATAGCCCGCAACGGCATGAGTGTCAAAAGCGACGGGATTTCTCGGTGGAAGGCATGGATGAAATCGGAAACGACTTCTGACAGACCGGTTATTCTGACCGGCTGTTTGTGGACAAAACCTTCGAATATCTCCGCCAGGCGGTGCTGGCCGCTGACCTTGACCGAGTGCAGCGGATTGCCGTCGCCTGAAGCGGGAACTCCGGAAGGTTTATCCGGTCCCGGGGGGCATGGCGCAGTCAGGGATTCGAAACGTAGATGGCCATGGTCGGGCGGGTTGCCGCCAGCGGACTTTCGCGTCGCCAGATATGTCGTCAGATCCTGTAATTCCTCCGTTTGCACGCCCGCCGTCACGACCATCCGGTGGATATGTCGACGTTCCATGAGTCGGGCAAGCTTTCGAGTGTGCAGTCCCGACGGTAACGGAAAATCATCGAACAGAACATCCCCTTCCACCATGAGCAAAGACAGAATTCCTTTGTCGCAGAGCAGATTTTCGAAACAACGGCGTGAAGCTTCGCAAAGACGAGAGATTTGAGGGTGTTCCGGGCTGTAAAGCCCGGCATTGGCAACCGCGGTTACCAGATGGCGAATGGCGTTTTGCGCTTCTGCCAGCGTGGACGGTTTCATGACGGTGCTCCGGAAATACGCCGCCTGGCCCGTTGACGGAAATCGGCCAGGTCGGGTCGCATGCCGCGAGCCAGGCGGCGGTAAATCGGTTCGGTGGCTTCGTGAGAATAGTGCTTGAGACTTGCGACTATCAAACTTTGCAAGGCTTTATGTCTGCGTGGGTGAAGAAAGCTGAAACCGAACAGCACGCGCTCCAGATCGCGCAAGGCGACAGGGTTTGCAATATCCGCCAGACTTGCAACTATGGCGCGTTGTAAAGCCAGCCCTTCTTTTGTCAAGTCGCGTCGCTGTAGCAAACCCAGTAACCGGTTAAAGACTCTGGGGTCGCGGGATTGACGGGCGAGGGCGATGGCCCAGAGGGGCGGTTGCGGCGCGGCGCGGTTGAGTTCTTTAAGCAGTGTCGCATCCGCTCGCGGATCCCTGAAGTAAAATGCGGTTTTTAAGGCTTCCTGACGGACTCTCTGGTGCGGATGCCGCAGCATAGGCTCGATGGTGTCCATCAGGCCCGGATCGTTCAATCCCCGAAGCAGGACAATAAGGTTTCGAAGCAGATGCCAGCGGTTGTCCTTGAGTCGCCTGACGACCTCGGAACGAATGACCGGCCCCATTTTTTCAAGCAGTCTGAGATATTGGGAACGTATTGAACGATCCTTCTCTTCGGCAAGTCTGTCCAGTAACAGGGGGACGAAGGGAGTCCCCACACGCTCGATCAGAGCCAGGATGACCTTCCGTTTGTTCTGGGGCCACAAGGTCAGGGCATGTACTACTTCGCGCGTGAAGCGGTAGCTCGCAAACAGACTGTTGAGCAAATCCTGCGATTCCGACATATCCTTTCGGCGAGAGGACAGTTGCCGATGCAGATCGAGCAGAGCCGTGAAATCGCCTGTATCGGTAAAGTGCTGAATGAGGTTGGAAAGATGTTTTTTAAGAGAGATCT
>JASKKK010000022.1 GCA_030154185.1 Desulfuromonadales bacterium | reverse complement strand
ATTGATGTTGGCGACGATTTCCTTGTTGACTTTGCCGCCGAGGACCATTTCGGCAACATCCATGGTTTCCTGGTCGGTAACCCGCATGCCCTGCACGAAACGGGATTCTTTTCCCATCGATTTAAGGACCTGGCCGATTTGAGGTCCGCCGCCATGCACGATGACGGGGTTGAGGCCGATATATTTGAGCAGCACCACGTCGCGCGCAAACTCGTGTTTAAGCTGCGCGTCGACCATGGCGTGGCCGCCGTACTTGATGACGATGGTTTTGTTATTGAAACGCTGGATGTAGGGCAGGGCCTCCATCAGCACATTGGCTTTTCCGATCAGCTCTTCCATATGGCAGGCTCTTTCAGACAAATTTCAAATACATGCCGGGGCGATCCTCGTGATCGCCCTGGTTCGGGATCGCGGAATGGGCGATCACGTGGACCGCTGCTGTGCCAATACGACCGGGGTTCCGCCTATTCTACAAAATATACCGCGACAGATCCTCGTCGCGGGCGATGTCGGCGAGCTGGCGTTGCACGTAATCAACGTCAATCGCGACGCTCTGTTCGCGATGCTCGGGCGCTTCGAAAGAAAGCTCCTCGAGCAGTTTCTCCATGATGGTATGCAGGCGCCGGGCGCCGATATTTTCCGTCTGGCTGTTGACCTGGGTGGCGATGCGCGCGATTTCGCGGATCGCTTCCTCTTTAAATTGCAGATGAATGCCCTCGGTTTCCATCAGGGCTTCATACTGGCGGATCAGGGCGTTTTTCGGTTCGGTCAGAATGCGGAAAAATTCCTCTTCGCCCAGGCTTGTCAGTTCGACGCGGATGGGGAACCGGCCCTGTAGCTCGGGGATCAGGTCCGACGGCTTGGAGACATGAAACGCGCCGGCCGCCACGAACAGAATATGATCGGTTTTGACCGGACCGTATTTGGTGTTGATGGTGCTGCCTTCGACGATGGGCAGGATGTCCCGCTGTACCCCTTCGCGCGATACGTCGGCTCCCTGGCGGCTGTTCTGACCGGCAATCTTGTCGATTTCGTCGATGAAGATGATGCCGCTCTGTTCTACCCGTTCGCGGGCCAGGGAGTTGACCTTGTCCATGTCAACCAGGCGTTCCGCTTCCTGCTCGATGAGCAGTTCCCGTGCTTCGCTGACCTTGATCTTGCGGCGCTTGGTTTTTTTGGGGAACAGGTTGCCGAACATCTCCTTGATATTGATGCCCATTTCCTCCGTCCCCTGCGGGGTGAAGACTTCCATCATGGGCATCTGGTTCGACTGCACCTCGAGTTCCACGGTGCGTTCGTCGAGGGCTCCCTTGCGCAGCAGTTTGCGCAGTTTGTCGCGGGTGCCGCCTTCGCCGGCTTCTCCCGAGGACAGCTCGGCTTCCATCGATCCGGTGCCGGGAAGCAGCAGGTCGAGCAGGCGCTCCTCGGCCAGATCCTCGGCCTTGACCCGCACTTTGAGGGCCTCCTCCTCGCGGACCATGATGATGGCCAGGTCGAGCAGGTCGCGCACCATGCTTTCGACATCGCGGCCGACATAGCCGACCTCGGTGAACTTGCTGGCCTCGACCTTGATGAAGGGGGCCTGGGCCAGGCGGGCGAGGCGCCGGGCGATTTCCGTTTTGCCGACCCCGGTAGGGCCGATCATGATGATGTTTTTCGGTGCGATTTCGTCCCGCAGTTCATCGGGCACCTGCTGGCGTCGCCAGCGGTTGCGCAGCGCTACGGCCACGGCGCGTTTGGCTTCTTTCTGGCCGATAATGTAGCGGTCCAGTTCGGAGACGATTTCGCGTGGGGTGAAATTGGTCACGGCAGACTCTCCGACGAGATATGGTCGTTGGTGTAGATGCAGACTTCCCCGGCGATGCGCAGCGCCTCGGTGGCGATCGTTTCCGAAGGCAGTTCGGCATGCCGTGTCAGGGCGCGGGCCGCCGCCAGGGCATAGGGGCCGCCCGAGCCGATGGCGGCGATACCGTCGTCCGGTTCGATAACATCGCCGGCGCCCGACAGCACGAGGGTGGTGTTGGCATCGGCGACGATGAGCAGCGCTTCGAGTTTGCGCAGGATCTGATCGGTACGCCAGTCCTTGGCCAGGGCCACGGCGGCCTTGGGCAGGTTGCCGTGAAATTCCTGAACTTTGGCTTCGAACTTCTCGAACAGGGTGAAGGCATCGGCGGTCGATCCGGCAAAGCCCGCCAGGATGCGGTTGTCGTACATGCGACGGATTTTACGGGCACCGTGTTTCATGACCGTATTGCCCAGCGTCACCTGGCCGTCTCCGGCCATGGTTACCTGGCTGTTATGGCGAACGCAGATGATGGTCGTGCCGCGAATGTTCATGATCGTTTCTTCAGGATAGAGAGCAAAGTGAAAAGATTTTGAAAAATAGAGCGTATTTTAACACAGCCAAACAGGCAAAAAAAGAAAAATGGCAGATTTTATCCTGTATTTCAAGGAGGATTTGCGGCTGAAACAAAACTGCCGACGAGTGCAGGGCAGCCGTCGGCAGGATGGGGGCTTGGAAAGTGTGCGGTACTATTTGAGAGGCGGAGTGAATATGGCCAGCAGATCGACCGGTTCGTCGCCGATATTCTTCAGGCTGTGCCGGGCTCCGGGAGGGGCCACTACGCAGCAACCCGGTCCGAAGGTGTGCTCTTCGCCATTGACGGTGCACAGAGCTTCGCCGCCGAGGATATAGAAGGTTTCGGTTTGTCCTTCATGTGCGTGGGGCAGGATTTCGCCGCCGGCTTCGATTCGGCCCCGGTGCAGAGACAGCGCCGGATTGGTGGCGGCGGTCACTACATCCCGTAAAAAGAAGCGGTCGTGATTGGGGTGCGGATATTCTTCCTGTTCGGCTGTGCGTATGACGATCCCTTTCATGGTTGCTCCCGGTCAGAGGGCCTTTCAGGCCGCGTTGAGGGCTTCGGCGATAAGTTGCGGAGCGCTTTCCAGGGCTTCGCCGAGCTGTTCGGGTTTGCTGCCGCCGGCTTGCGCCAGGTCGGGACGTCCGCCGCCACCACCACCGACCATGGCGGCCAGTTGCTTGACCAGCCCACCGGCCTGCAGGCGTTTGGTGAGGTCTTTTGTGACGGCGACCAGCAGCGCGGCCTTGCCTTCATGGGCGCTGCCCAGTACCAGAACGCCGGATGCCATCCGGTCGCGGACCTGGTCGGCGAGTTCGCGCAGGGCCTTGCCGTCGAGATTGTCGACTCGGCCGCAGACGACGTCTATGCCGTCGACTTCGACGGCCTTCTGCAGCAAGTCTCCGGCCTGGTCGGCGTTGAGCTTGCCTTGCAGGGATTCCAATTCCCGTTCCAGTTCTTTCTGCCGCTCCAGCAGTTTGCGCAGGCGCGTTTCCAGTTGCGGGCGATCGGTTTTGACCATGGCGGCCAGCTGGTCGAGGGTGCGTTCCTGGTCGCGAACCAGATCGACGGCGCGGGCGCCGGTCACCGCTTCGATGCGTCGAACGCCGGCGGCGATGCCGGTCTCCTGCAGGATCTTGAACAGGCCGATGTCTCCGGAAGCGTGGGCATGGGTGCCGCCGCACAGTTCCATGCTGATGTCGCCGACTTTGACGACCCGTACCTTGTCGCCGTATTTTTCGCCGAACAGGGCCGTTGCTCCTGCGGCGACAGCCTCTTCATGGGCCATCTCCCTGGTTTCGACCGCGGCGTTTTCACGGATGCGGCGGTTGACCAGCGTTTCGACCTTTTCCAGCTCTTCATCGGTCAGGGCCGAAAAATGAATGAAGTCGAAGCGCAGACGGTCCGGAGTCACGAGGGAACCGGCCTGCTTGACATGATCGCCGAGCACCTCGACGAGGGCCGCCTGCAACAGATGGGTGGCGGTGTGGTTGAGGGCCGTGGCCTGGCGCTGTTCCGGTTCGACGGTCAATTCTGCGGTGTCGCCGGTCTGCAGGGTCCCGGTTTCGATTTCGCCGATGTGCACGAACAATTCCGGCAGCGGTTTTTTTGTGTCGCTGACGGATACTCTGGCCGAGGCGGTGGCAATGGTGCCGCGATCACCGACCTGTCCGCCCGATTCCCCGTAAAAGGGCGTGGCCTGGGTGACGATCTCGACCCTGGCGCCTGCCGGAGCGCTGGAGACCGGCTGTCCGTCGAGCAGGATGGCAAGGATCTCCGCCTTGCCGGTGAGGTCGCCGTAGCCTGTAAAGCTGGTGCGCAGGCCCTCATCGGCAAGCTGCCGGTAGACCTCGGAGACGGCCTCTTCGCCGGAGCCTTTCCAGTGCTCGCGGGCCTTCTGACGCTGCTGCTCCATGCAGGCTTCGAAGCCGTCCTCATCGATGGTAACGTCTTCGCCGCGCAGAATGTCCGCGGTGAGGTCGAGGGGGAATCCGTAGGTGTCGTAAAGCTTGAAGGCCACGTCGCCCGGCAGCACGCTGGCCCCGGCGGCCTTGAGGCGCTCGACTTCTTCGGTGAGGATGCGCAGGCCGTTGTCGAGGGTCTGGATGAACCGTTGTTCCTCGATCTTGACGATCTTGGCGACATAGTCGGCGCGCTGGGCCGGTTCGGGATAGGCCTCGGCCATCGACTGCAGGACGAAGGTGGCGGTGCGGTACAGAACCGGATCCGCGAACCCGAGCATCTTGGCGTGCCGGGCGGCCCGGCGCATGATGCGCCGCAGCACGTAACCGCGTCCTTCGTTGCTGGGCAATACCCCGTCGGCGATGAGGAAGGCGGTGGCCCGGCTATGGTCGGCGATGACCCGCATGGACATGTCGTGGGCGTCGTCGTCGCCATAGCGCTTGCCGGAGAGTTCCTCAACGTAGGCGATGATGCCGCGCAGCAGATCGCAGTCGTAATTGCTCTGCACCCCCTGCATGACCGCCGCGATACGCTCCAGGCCCATGCCGGTGTCGATGGACGGTTTGGGCAGGGGCGCCATGTTGCCGTCGGTATCGCGGTCGAACTGCATGAAGACCAGATTCCACAGTTCCAGATAGCGGTCGCACTCGCATTTGCCGATACCGCAGTTGTCGCCGCAGGACATGTCTTCGCCCTGGTCGATAAGGATCTCCGAGCAAGGGCCGCAGGGGCCCGTATCGCCCATGGACCAGAAGTTGTCCTTTTCGCCCATGCGGATGAGGCGTTCTTCGGGGATGCCCATCTGTTCGCGCCAGATGTCGTAGGCTTCGTTGTCTTCGCGGAACACCGTAACCCACAGTTTGTCCTTGGGCAGGCCCATCTCCTCGGTCAGAAACTGCCAGGCATAGGCGATGGCATCCTGTTTGAAATAATCGCCGAAGGAAAAGTTGCCGAGCATCTCGAAAAAGGTGTGATGACGGGCGGTCTGGCCGACATTTTCCAGGTCGTTGTGTTTGCCCCCGGCGCGAACGCATTTCTGCGCCGAGGTGGCGCGCACGTAGTCCCGTTTTTCACGTCCGAGAAAAACATCCTTGAACTGGTTCATGCCCGCATTTATGAACAGCAGGGTCGGATCGTTGTGCGGGATCAACGCCGAGGAGGGTACCACCTTGTGGCCGCGCTCCTGGAAGAACTGCAAAAAACGGGTGCGTATATCGTTGCCGGTCATGAGTTTGGTGCCTACCTCTCTTCGTTGAAATATTGAAACAGTAACGCCGCTGCAAAACCGCGCCGTCTCAGGTAGTTGAATACCCGGCGTCGCGAACGGTCGTCGGCTGTTTGAAAGTCGAAATCGGGAAAACGCCGCTGGCAGAGATCGTGCAATACCTCGGCCTGGCTGAACTCCTCCTCCAGATCCGCAATGGCTCGGCGGGCGACCGCTTCGCCGATATGCTGTCGCTTCAAGTCGGCCAGCAGGGCGGGGCCGACGGCACGCCCCCCGGACAACAACTGACGGGCCCGTATGCGGGCGAAGCGGTCATCGTTCACATAGCCATAACTGCGGCAGCGCTCGAGGGCCTGCTCTATCTGATCGTGGTCGAACCCCTTGCGCAGCAAGCGTTGTCTCAGGCCGCCTTCGGACAATTCCCGTCGCGACAGCATACGCAGGGCGCAGCTCCAGGCGTCAGGATGAGGCGCCATGGTTGCGAATGATGTCCTGATCTCCCTCTTCCTCCTCCGCGTCCTGCTTTTTGTCGAAGTCGTCCCAGCTGAGATCGGATGCCGAGGAAATGCCGGAGGCCTTGAGCTTGAAGTCGTCCGGGTTGGAGCTTTGGCGCACCGCCTCCTCGAAGGTGATCAATTCGTTGCGGTACAGAGACATCAGGGACTGGTCGAAGGTCTGCATGCCGTAGGAGACGAAACCCTGTTGAATAGCGTCGCGCAGCAGTTTGGTCTTTTCCTTGTCGTCGATCAGATCGCGGGTGCGGGCCGTGGAGATCATCACTTCCACCGCCGGCACGCGTCCCTTGCCGTCGGAGCGGGGTACCAGGCGCTGGGAAATAACGGCCTTGAGGATGCCCGACAGCTGGGAGCGGATCTGACGCTGCTGGTGCGGAGGGAATACCGAGACGATGCGGTTGATCGATTCCGGCGCATCGATGGTGTGCAGGGTGGCCAGTACCAGGTGGCCGGTTTCGGCTGCGTGCAGGGCGGTTTCCACCGTCTCGAGGTCGCGCATCTCGCCGACCAGAATCACGTCGGGATCCTGGCGCAGGGCATGCTTGAGAGCCGCTCCGAAGCTGTCCGTATCGCTGCCGACTTCGCGCTGGTTGACGATGCACCTTTTGTCACGGTGTAAAAACTCGATAGGATCTTCGACGGTAATGATGTGTTCCGTACGCTTGTTGTTGATGTAGTCGATCATGGCGGCCAGGGTGGTCGATTTTCCCGAACCGGTGGCTCCCGTCACCAGCACCAGGCCGCGCGATTCCATGGCGATTTTCTTGATGGCCGGCGGCAGGTACAGATCGTCGATGGCCGGGCAGGTAAAGGGAATGACACGGAAGACCATGCTGACGCTGCCGCGCTGGGAAAAAATGTTGACGCGGAACCGTCCCAGTCCGGCTACGCCGTAGGCCATGTCGACTTCGTGATGTTTTTCGAAGTGCTCCTGCCGGTGCTTGTTCATGATGCCGTAGGCCATCTTGTGCACGCCTTCGGCATCGAGGCGGTCAGCCTTCGGCAGTGGACGCAAAGCGCCGTCGATACGGTAGATGGGCGGCAATCCCGATTTGATATGAATATCCGACGCCTTGGCCTTGAGGGCGACGGCCAGAATGTTGTTCAGTTCCATGTCATTGGGCCTCTTCGGCGGTTTCGGGGGCCGGTTTCAGTCCGTAATGTTCAAGCAGGCGGTCTTCGATGGTCTGGCAGGTTTCCGGATGCTCACGCAGGAACTGCTTGGCGTTTTCGCGGCCCTGGCCTATGCGTTCGCTGGAAAAGGAATACCACGCCCCGCTTTTTTCGACGATGTCGGCATTGGCGCCGAGATCGAGGATGTCCCCCTCGCGGGAAATGCCCTGGCCGTACATGATGTCGAACTCCGCCTCCTTGAAAGGCGGCGCGACCTTGTTTTTGACTACCTTGACCCGGGTGCGGCTGCCGATGACGTCCTGCCCCTGTTTGAGGGTGGCGATCTTGCGGATGTCCATGCGCACCGAAGAATAGAACTTGAGGGCGTTGCCGCCGGTGGTGGTTTCGGGATTGCCGAACATGACGCCGATTTTCATGCGGATCTGATTGATGAAAATCACACAGCATTTCGACTTGCTGATGGTGCCGGTCAGTTTGCGCAGGGCCTGGGACATGAGGCGTGCCTGCAGGCCGACGTGAGCATCTCCCATCTCGCCTTCGATCTCGGCGCGCGGCACCAGAGCGGCTACCGAGTCGATGACCAGGATGTCGATGGCGCCGCTGCGCACCAGCACTTCGGCAATCTCCAGCGCCTGTTCTCCGGTGTCCGGCTGGGATACCAGCAGATCGTCGGTGCGCACCCCGAGTTTGCGGGCATAATGGATGTCCAGGGCATGTTCGGCGTCGACGAAGGCGGCGATGCCGCCTTTTTTCTGTGCTTCGGCGACGATGTGCAGGGCGAGGGTGGTTTTACCCGACGATTCCGGACCGTAAATCTCGACGATGCGGCCACGGGGTACGCCTCCGACCCCCAAAGCGATGTCGAGGCTCAAAGCCCCGGTGGGGATGGTGGCGACGTTCGGTACGGTGGTACCCTCGCCAAGGCGCATGATGCTGCCTTTGCCGAACTGTTTTTCGATCTGGCCCATGGCCAGGTCGATGGCGCGTTCACGATTGTCGGTCGACATGATCCGGAATCCTCCAGGGAGTAATGTGTTTGCGGTTCTGGTGCCTGTTTCAGGCGTTAAGGGGCGCTTCGCCGCGTGGCAGATGAATGGCGCCCTGTGCCGTCAGGCGGCTTTCGTACAAAACCAGACGGGAAATGCTCAGCCGGCCGCACCGTTTGTCCAGAAACGGCTCCAAGCGCCGTTCGGCCGCTGCAACATGCTGTCGAAAGCGTCCCAGGGTCAAATGAGGTTTGAAGGGTTTGTCGTCCCAGTTCACCTCTAATTTATGCAACATGGCGGCGACCGCCGCCTGCAGTTTCAAAAGGGTATCTGCGCCATGCAGGCCAAGCCAGAGAACCCTCGGTCGCTTAAGAGACGGAAAGGCGCCGAGCCCCCCGACGTTCACGTTCACGGGAGCGAAGATATCTCCTATCGATAGCATAGAACTGGCGATTTTTTCAAGCGATTCTTCGGTGATGTCGCCCAGGAACGCCAGCGTCAGATGCATGGTCTCCGGCCTTACCCAGCGTACGGATGGCACGGTGGCGGCCAGCTCCTGCTGCAGGTGCACGATCTTGTCGAAAACGGGTCCTTCGAGCGGGGCAGCGATAAAGGCGCGAACGGTTTGCATGGTCGCCTCCGCGGGATCAGTAGTGATTGCCCAGGTAGCGGCGCAGCCACTCCAGGGCCATGCAGGCGGAAATGCGCCGGACCTGCTCGCGATTTCCGCTGAAACGGTACCCCTGCACCCGTTGTTCATCTTTGGCGCTCAAAGCCAGGAATACCGTGCCGACCGGCTTGTCCGGCGTGCCGCCGTCGGGGCCTGCGATGCCGGTGATCGCCAGGCCCAGATCGGTGCCGGCGGCTTGGCGGATGCCCCGCGCCATGGCCTGAGCGCAGGCCTTGCTGACGGCGCCTTCCCGGTTCAGGATGTCTTCGGGGACCTGCAGCCAGTCCTGCTTGGCCGCATTGGAGTAGGTCACCGCGCCTCGGTCGAGAAAGCGCGAAGCTCCGGGAATGTCGGTCAGCATCTGCGCGACCATGCCGCCGGTGCAGGATTCGGCCAGAGCAAGGGTGCGGTCGGTATCGGTCAACATGCGGGCGACATTGCCGGGCAGCGTCTCCTTCCCCACCGCAAAGACAAAAGGTTGCAACAGTTTGCGGGCATGCATTTCGGCCCGGTTGAGAAGCTCGTCGGCTGACTCGCCCCTGGCGCGCAGTTTGACGCGCACGAACGGGAATTCGACCCCAAAGGCCAGGTGCACGCCCTGCGGCAGGGGCGCATGGCTGAAGCGTTCCTCGACTTTCGGTTCGGACAGGCCGAATACCTGGAGAATGCGTTCCTGCTGCGGGGCGCTGCCGCCGCTGCGCTCATACAGGTGCGGCAGGACCAGTTCCTCGAGCATGACGGCCATTTCTCCAGGGACTCCGGGCAGGAAAAACAGATCGCATGTTCCCTGGCGCAGATAAAAGCCGGGGGCGGTGCCGAGCCGATTGGGCAGGATCAGTGCCTTTTGCGGCAACAACGCCTGTTTTTCGTTGCGCGGGTGCATTTCTTTGTTCTTTTCGGCGAAAAAGCGACGGATCTGCGCCAGCGCCTCTTCGTTGAGCGCCAGCCGGCGCCCGAAAGTCCGCGCCGCGGCGCGGGCGGTGAGATCATCGTCGGTGGGGCCGAGACCGCCGGTGCTGATGACCACGTCGCGCCTGGACGACAGGTCGCGCAGGGCCGCTTCGATTTCGGATTCGTCGTCGCCGATGGTGCGCGATTCCTTGATCGCATAGCCCCAGGCACTTAGCAACTGGGCGATGCGGGCGGTGTTGGTGTCGGACATTTCTCCGTTGATCAGTTCGTCACCGGTGGTCAGTACCGCAATATTCAGACTCATGGATGCATCTCCTGGAGCGGGAAATTATATGGCATGGGACTCGCAGGTTTGCCGGATTTCACAATAACAAAGGATTGTAAACGGCTTATCCCAGCAAGTGAAGGGTCAGCCGCAGGGTCGCCGCTCCGTACAGACCGGCGATCACGTCGTCCAACACCACGCCGACGCCGTTTTTCAGATGGTGGTCGATCTGTCGTGCCGGCGGCAGCTTGAATATGTCGAACAGGCGGAAAAAGACAAACCCGAACAGCGCGTTCTGCCAGGAAAACGGCAGCAGGGCGGTTGTTGTCAGGTAGCCGACCAGTTCGTCGAGGACGATGCGTCCGTCGTCCGCCTGACCGTAAATGCCGCCGGCCGTGTCGCAGATCCAGAAGGATACAAACAGCAGGGCTGTCCAGGTCGCCAGGTAAAGGCCGGCGGGCAGTCCGGCCAGCAGATAGAACATCGGGATGCCGGCGAGGCTCCCGAAGGTTCCCGGGGCCAGGGGGAAATATCCGAGTCCGGCATTGCTGGATAAAAACAGGGTGAAGCGACGCATGGTTCAGCCTTTCTCGCGGAAGAGGTTGTTGGCGGATAACTCCGCCTGAAGATAGATTTCGGGCAACGGTCGTCCGCAAAGATCGGCCAGTTTCCGACAGCTTTCGTATTCGGGGGAGAAACGCAGCAATTTTTGCCCCTCGTAAAACAGCTTGATCCGAACGTCGCCCAGGGGCGTGGACACCGTACGGATTTCGCGGCGTAACTTGAAACGAGAGTTTTCCTGGCAGCGCACGCCGCCGGCAGTGCTCTCCCGAAGGATGCGCCGGGCAAGGGCGGTGGCCCGGTGAGGCGGCGCGATGACCGTCAGGCGGATGCCGGGGCGGTTCTTTTTCATTTGCAACGGTGCGAAACCCACATCCAGCGCCCCTTCCCGGAGCAGGCTTTCCATAAGGGCTCCGAGCCATTCGGGATTGGCGTCGTCCAGGTGGCATTCCAACGTGGAGACACGGTCCGTTTCTCCCTCCCACGGATCGTCGCCGGTGCCGAGCAGGCCCCGCAGCAGGTTGGGGCGATCGTCCAAATGCCGGTCGCCGGCGCCGTAGCCGATGCGGTCGAGAGTCATCGCCGGCAAGCCGCCGAATGCGGCGACTTCGGCGACGATGGCGGCTCCGGTCGGGGTGACCAGTTCCACTGCAGCTTCATCGCCGACGGTGGGCATGCCCCGGAGGATTTCCAGGGTTGCCGGTGCCGGTAAAGGAAAGCTGCCGTGGGCGCAGCGCACCGTACCGCGTGTCAGGGGCAGGGGGGCGCAGACGATGCGGTCGGGCCCCAGCTGATCGAGGCCGATGGCGGCGCCTACGATGTCGACGATGGAGTCGATGGCGCCGACTTCGTGAAAATGCACCTCGTCGAGTGGCTGGCCGTGGATCTTGGCCTCGGCTTCTCCGATGCGGCGGAAGATGCGCCGGGCCAGATCGGAAACGGCAGGTTTCAAAGAACTGTCGGCCAGCATATGGTCGATCTGTGCCCATGTGCGGTGATGATGTTGTTCCTCGTGCTCGACGACGACCTTGCAGGCGGCCATGTGCTGGCGTTCGGTGCGTTCCTGACGCAGTCGATAACCGGACACGGGCAGTCTGGCCAGCTCGGTGCGGATGGTTTCCAGAGGGATGCCGAGGTCGACCAGCAAACCGAGAAACATATCGCCGGACACGCCTGCGAAAGTATCCAGATACAATAGGGTCATGGTTGCTCCCGCCGGTTTATGCGCGCGGCTGCACTGGCTGCGCCGAAGCCGTTGTCGATATTGACCACCGTTACGCCGCTGGCACAGGAGTTGAGCATGCCGAGCAGCGCCGCCACGCCGCCAAGAGCCGCTCCGTAACCGACCGACGTCGGTACTGCGATGACAGGAGCCGCCACCAGGCCGCCGATCACCGAGGGCAGGGCCCCTTCCATGCCGGCCACGGCGATGATGACCGAGGCACGGCGCAGCCGGTCGAGATGCGCCAGCAGGCGGTGCAGGCCGGCGACGCCGACATCGCTCAGTTCTTCCACCTCGTTGCCCAGCATGCGGGCTGCCGTGGCGGCCTCGCGAGCCACGGGCAGGTCGGAGGTGCCGGCGCAGACGACCAGGATGGTTCCCCGGCCCCTCGGCGTTAGCGGTTTCCGGACGATGGTCAGAGTCTTGCCCAGGGGATCGTATTCGGCTTCGGGCCACTGGGCTGAAAGGGCCATGGCTTTGTCCGCATCGAGCCGGGTTATCAACACGTTGTTGCCGCCGTTCAGCAACCCGTCGGCGATGCGCAGGATCTGGTCGGTGGTCTTGCTCTGGCCGAAAACGACCTCCGACGCCCCCTGGCGCAGCCCCCGGTGGTTGTCGATCAGGGCGTCGCCGACATCTTCGAAAGGCAGGGTGGCAAGACGGGCGAGCCCCTCGTCCACCGACAACTCGCGGGAGCGGATGGCGCTGAGCAGCTTATGCAGTTCGCTGGGGTCCATAGACGGGTATGCGGTTCCTGAGCTGGAGATCAATAGATCAATGTATGGTGTCCATCCGGCTCTCCGGATAAACATAAAATATGGGAAATTTCGTTATCTGCCGGTCGGGGTCGCGAATCGGGGTGGTCGCTCGGCTCTCCATCCGGGGACGGCGACCGGACCGGATTAAGAACATATCAAGTCGGTAGGGAAAATCAAAGAGGAAAGTCGTGCGCCGCAGGGGCTGGAGATGACAAAAAGAACCGGCGGATGGCATCGCGCCATTCGCCGGTCGGTTTGCCAGTGTGCCCTGTGGGTAGTCGTGTCAAATCATTCCGGGACATTTTGCGTCTTGCCAAGGCGTCGCCAATGCAGGCCCGGCCATGCGCTAAGTCAAAATGTACGCAACGCAGCAAGGCCGAAAAGGGCCGGATGAGAAGACAGGATTAACCGCGCGGGTTACTCGGGGTGCATGGCAGGACCATGGGGCCAGACGGGATAGAAAAATGGCAATCCGCCATTTTCATCCTTGCCGTAATCGGCCATGAAGGTCTGGATTTTCTCCGACAGTATGAAGTCGCCCAGGGCCCTGGCCCCCGCCTGATTGACATGGGGGTGACGGGCCGGGTTGGCCTCCATGAGCACGTAGGGACGACGCATGGTCGGGTCCTGATCCACCAGAATCGCCATGTCGCCGCTAGGGTGTTTATCTTGCGTGATGGGCATGCGTCCGAAGATGAAATAGGCCTTTTTGCTGTCAGCAAACATCGGAATACCCTCGGAGCGGGGCGCTTCGTCCTGGATGAACCATTCGCCCCGGGGACGGATGCCCGCCCGCTTCCAGAGGGTGTGGCCGACTTCCCGGGGGCCGTTGCTGTTTACGTCGAGGAAGGTGCTTTGGGTTGCGGCGATGCGTTTGAGTGCCTCGGCGCCGTCCTTGAGACCGCGGATGCCGGCAGGGTCGGAGACGGGGCCGAGCAGCACCAGATCGTTGCGGGCGCAGGCCCGCATATTGATGCCGTGACCGTCCGCCGCCAGGTCGGTGGTGATGTCGCCCGCATGCATGACCAGGAAGTCGGCTTCGCCGCGGCGGAAAGGCATGGAAATGGTGGGCCGCGGCCCGGTGGCCACCAGTTTGACCTGGTAGTCCGTTCTGGCCTCGAACCGCTTGACGATTTCGTCCCACAATCCGGTCATGGTCATGCCGCCGATGACGCAGGCGCGTATGGTTCCGGGCTCTTCCGGGCCTTTCGATACGGATTGTTTCCGGGCATTTGCCAGTGCCGCTCCACTTATCAGGGGCAGCAAGGCCGCTGCGATCAGCAGGCAGCGAATAATCTGGAAAAACATGGTCATTTCCTCCTGTTGATGAAAATAGCAATACGGGCTTCGTTATACAATGTGTCGATATAGCGTTGCCGGCAGAATAACATATCGGCCGCTTCGGAAATATATAGTTCGGTCTACGTGCCGTAGTTGTCGATTTTTATTGCCGATGCAGAGTGTATGAGTTCACGGCCTGTCTTAAACAGCCATGTCTGCGCAGGGCAGCTTCAGAACAACCTGTCGATGGCATCGAAGTCGATGGCGGTTTCAGCCAGATCCTGCAGCAGGTTGATCTTCTCCTTGTCTTCGGGGTGGATTTTGGCATTGTCGTTGGCGATGGCGGAGAAGACCTCGGCGCTGCTGAGTTTTTCCGCCCGCATGTAGGGGATGTTGCTGCGATCGAGGATCTGCTGGGTGACTTTTGAAATGGGGTACAGGCCGGGAATGACCAATCCGACGATTTTGGAGTGGTATTCCGGGATGTTGTACAGGGAGGCGAGGGTTACCAGCAGTTCGTTGCGGGTGCTGGTGACGATGATGAGGGTCGATTCTTCCAGCAGGTCGGCGACGCGCTGGGTCGATGCCGCGCCCAGATGGACATGGTGGATGATGTGCTGCTGGGCAGCCTGGTTGCCTTTGAGGAAGATATTCAACAGTTTGGCGACGTGCTTTACGGTCGGGTCGGCGAGGACGGGGGAATAGTCGAAGCCGCCCATGATTTCGAATGGCATTCCGGAAAACGCTTTGCTCAGGTATTTCAGCGTGTTTTCCCGTTTGGAGGTCAGCAGCTTGTTGACCAGCACCAGGCGCAGGTCGGCCTGTTTCTGTTGGCACAGGGCGTAGTTCAGGTGCACGTTGTCGATCACCCTGCCGATGCCGGCATCGGTCACCATCAGCATGGGGGCGTTGAGCAGACGGGCCATTTCGGGATTGCTGAGGCCGGCGACGGAACCGACGCCGAGGTGTCCGGCCCCTTCGATAACCAGGAAATCGCAGCGCCTGGAAATGGCTTCCGCCGCTTCGATGACGCTGTACCTGAGAAAATCCGCCGAGATCTTGCCGTCCAGCAACTGGCGGGTCGATCCGGGCTGCAGCACCACCGGCGACATCCAGTCGAGGTCATCGTCCAGATCGAATATTTCCGCAATCAGGGCCGCATCCAGGTCGACCCAGCGTCCCTTGTAAATAGTCGGTTTGGGCCCCAGGGGTTTGATGAAGCCGACCCGCCGGTATTTTTTTCGCGCCATGTGCAGCAATGAGATGCTGGTGGTGGTTTTGCCGCATTCCTGCCCGGTGGCGGCGACGAAGATCCTTTTGGTCACGGTGTGCTCCTTGTTTTCTCAGGGGAGCTGTTGGAAAAGTCGGCAGTATGCTGTTTGGACTCATTATAGGACAGGAGTTTTGTTCTTTCAAAAGGTAAAAGGCAAATATCCGGTTTTGTTTTTTTACCAAATGAGTTGGAAAAAGCCGGGTTTCTTCCCCGGGGCGTTAAGTATACAGGTTGACAACGGTTATTTCGCTTCGTTATATTGCCCCGCAAATAGCGTCCTGTATTGGTATGAAAATATACGCTTTTTTTGCATAGGATCGGTCGCGCAGACTTGTTTGGGCGGCTTTTGTTGGAGATAGTCAATCTCATTAAAGGATGGAGGAAACCGGAAATGAAGTGTATGAAGGTCTTGTTGGCCACGACCCTGGTCGGGGCCATGGTATTGACCGGTGCGGCGAATCTTTGCGCGGCAACGGACGACGACGGTGTATATCGACTTGGTGAAGTGGTGGTGTCCGGCGAACAGTCGGTAGTTGAAGCGGTAGGAACGACCCACAAGGTTTCGGCGGAGGAAATCGAGAAACGCGGAGTGCGTTCTCTCAACGAAGCCTTGAACCTTCTGCCCGGCGTGAATGTCAGGGTGGGCGGCGATGGCGCGCCGCGCATCGATATGCGGGGCTTTCGGACCCGGCATATCAAGCTGCTGCTTAACGGTACCCCTTTCAACAGCACCTATGACGGTCAGTTCGACCCGGCTCTGATTTCGGTGGAAAATATTGCCGAGATCGTCGTGACCACCGGCGCCACCTCCACGCTCTACGGATCGGGCGGCAATGCAGGGGTCATCAATATCATCACCAAAAAGGGGACCACGGGGGTTCACGGCTCTCTGGGCGGTGAGTTGGGAGCCTGGGATACCAATCTGCTGCGTGGTACCGCATCCTACGGGGCAGATAAGTATGACGTTTTCGTAAGCGGCAGCGTCTACGAACAGGACCATTTCGAAGTCTCGGACCATTTTTCACCGGCTCAGTACGAAGATGGCGATGAACGCGATAACAGCGATCGGCGCCGCAACAATGTATTCGTCAATGTCGGCGCTTCGCCGACGGATAAAACCCACATCGGCGCCACCATCAGCTATCTGACAGGGGATCGGGGCAAGCCGGCAAGTGTTCTGCTGGACGATTTCACCAGCAAAAAACTGAAGTTCGAACGCGAGGACGATGTGGAGGAATTCAATGCTCAGCTGGCATTGAATCACGATTTCGACGGGCCTTTCAGTTTCAAGGGGTGGGCATATTTCAATTCCCTTGAAATGGTGGAAACCGAATATAAGGACGAGACCTATACCGACATCAAGAGCCGACTCGATTCCAAGGTCGAAATCTCCGGTGTGAATCTGCAGCTCGCTTACGACCTTCAGAACCTGGGCAAAGCAACTTTAGGCCTGATGGCTGAAAACGACGACTGGGAAGCCACGGAAAAAACCAGCGACGTTTCGGAAGACAAGGACTTCCAGCTTTATTCGGTGGACTTTGAATACGAGGTCAACCCGCTGAACAATCTGGGCGCCGTGCTCGGCGCGGGGTATCATTGGCAGGACCGGAGCGAAAAAGACGAGGAGGATTATTCCTATCTGATCGGTCTGTACTATGATCTGTTTGAAGGTACGCGCCTTAAGGCGTCCCATGCGCGCAAGGTGCGTTTCCCGACCCTGCGCGACCTCTATTCCAGCGATGGCAATGTGGACCTCGGTTGTGAAGTGACCTGGCACTACGAAGCCGGCGTTGAGCAGGATCTGCCGGCGGCGACCACTCTGTCGGTGACCGGCTTTTACATCGACGTCGAGGATTTCATCGCCAAGGACGATTCGGTAAAACCCAGAATCCGAAAGAACTTCGAGGAATACGAATTCAAGGGGGTTGAGGTGGTGGTCGAAAACCGTTATTTCGACAAGCTGCTGCTGCGCGCCGGTTATACTTACCTCGATACCGAAGATAAGTCTTCCGGAAGTCTGGTGGATGAAATTCAGAACAACCCCAAACACAAAACGACTCTCGAGGCAACTTATCAACTGCCGTGGAACATGTCGGTTTACGGTAGCGCCATGTGGGTTGCGAACGCCTATACCTACAACGGTGACAATACCGTACAAAAACGTTTGCCAGAGTATCTGATCTGCGATTTCCGCATCAACAAGAGTGCCGCAGGCGGGGCTCTAGATCTCTATTTCGGTATCAATAACATGTTCGATGCCGATTACGTGCAAAGCTACGGTCTGCCTCAGCCGGGGCGTTTTATGTACGGCGGTGTAACCTGGAAATTCTAGTCGGATTCACATCCGCTCCGATAATACCCGTTACGGTCGGGCATCTTTAAAAGGTGCCCGGCTTTTTTTTTGCAAAAGCTGTTGTGCGCCAGGCATGGCGCTGTTCCGGTCGTTGTGGTGATGACCGGATGACTTGGGGGGGCAAGTCTCCTACGGACCCTGATGGCGGGAACCGTTAGCTGAACAGCAAGGGTGTCCATCGCGAGGTGGAATCTGAAGGAAGCTGCAGGCAAACTTCCGTCCCGACGAACAGAAATCGCATACGAGGCAGTACTATCCGGGCGAGAAGGCAACGATCTTCAAAGCCCCATAGTCATCCGGGAGGGTTGTGCTGTAGATGCGGCGGGTATGTGGAAGGAAGGTCACGCGTCTTACCCTGGGAGATCTGTCAACCTGCCTCGTGCTACCGGCATCGCAAGGTGTCGGGATGGGTCGGCAGAAGTCAGCAGAGGCCATAATAGCCTGGCTAACCACCTTGGTGAAGGGGCGAACACGAGGCGCCATTCAGGAGACACGAATTTCGATGACGATCGAAGAAGCAGAAGCTCTGCCTGAGATGTCAGGGGCCATGTCGGAGGGTAGCGGCCGGAAGCCGCGAGAGTACGGCGCAGGTGCGGCAAACGTCACGGCATGCAGTGAATCATCCTGGACGGAAGTGGCAACGCGGCTGATGGAAGAAGTGGTCAGTCGCGGCAACGTGATGGCGGCCTACCAGCGGGTGGTCAGGAACAAGGGCGCGGCAGGCATCGATGGGATGCCGGTCGGTGTGCTCGAGGGAGGGATCGTTTCGCCACGGGTGGAAGGAACGCCGCAGGGCGGACCACTCTCGCCACTGTTGTCGAACATCCTTCTCGACGAGTTTGATAAGGAACTGGAGAGGCGGAATCACGCCTTCTGCCGCTACGCCGCCGACTGCAACATCTACGTGCAGAGTCGCCGAGCGGCCGAGCGGGTCATGACCTCGCTGACACAGTTTCTCGAACAGCAGCTCAAGCTCAACCGCGTCAAAAGCGCTGTTGGCCGCCCCTGGGAGAGAACCTTTCTGGGCTACAGCATGACCTTTCACAAAAAGCCCCGTCTGAAGGTCACGGAGGCTTCCGTGAAACGGCTCAAGGCTGGCTTGCGAGAAATCTTTCGGCGGGGAAGAGGACGCCGTCTCAAGCGGGTTATCGAAGAGTCCACTCCAAAGCTGCGGGGTTGGATTGCCTACTTTCGCCTGGCGGAGGTCAAAGGCATCTTTGAAGATTTCGACGGCTGGATCAGGGGGAAGCTGCGCTGCATCATGTGGCGTCAGTGGAAGCGCCCCTTCACCCGAGCCAGGAATTTGATGCGGCGGGGATTGACGGAGCGTCGGGCGTGGCGATCAGCCACCAATGAGCGTGGCCCCTGGTGGAATTCAGGAGCCTCCCATATGAACGATGCGTTCCGAAAATCCTTTTTCGACAAGCTGGGGTTGGTCTCGCTAGTGGATCGTCTCAGACGCTTTCAGCGCGCTTTGTGAACCGCCGTGTACGGAACTGTACGCACGGTGGTGTGGGAGGACGGCGGGACAACCCCGCCTCCTACCCGATTGGGATGCGAATTTTTGGGGATCGGGCAGGTTTTTTTCGCTTGGGCAGCGTTGTTTTTCTGAGAACATAGCGTTTTGGCCAAACTCTGTTACTTTATGAAGATCGGGTGTCAGGTACTGCCCCGTGTTTCAGGGGAAATGCCGTTTTCTTTAAAACAGATGGAGGCAGAAAATGACAAGGATGAAAGTTTATTTGCTGGCGGTGTTATCCGTTGGAATGCTGGTCTCGGCCGGTACGGGCCGGTTGTATGCCGCGACGGACGACGGCGTTTATCGTCTTGGCGAAGTGGTTGTGACCGGCGAGGAGTCGGAGGTCGAGGCGGTCGGCACCACTCACAGGGTCACGACGGAAGAGATCGAACAACGGGGTGCGCGCACCCTCAACGAGGCCATCAACCTGCTGCCGGGGGTGAATGTCCGTACCGGGGGGGACGGCACCCCGCGTATCGATATCCGCGGTTTCCGCACCCGGCACGTCAAGCTGTTGCTTAACGGTACCCCTTATAACGGCACCTACGACGGTCAGTTCGACCCGACTCTGATTCCGGTGGAGAATATTGCCGAGATCGTGGTTACCACAGGCGGCAGTTCGGTTCTGTACGGTTCGGGCGGCAATGCCGGGGTCATCAATATCATCACCAAAAAAGGCAAAAGGGGCGCCCATGGCTCCGCCAACGTCGAGCTGGCCGAAGGGGACGCGCAACTGCTGCGGGCTACCGGCTCCTACGGTGCGGACAAGTACGATGTGTTTGTCAGCGGCAGCCTCTACGAACAGGACTACTTCGAACTGTCCGATCACTTCTCCCCGACCGACCTGGAAGACGGTGGAGAGCGGGAAAACAGCGACCGGGACCGGGACAACCTGTTCGCCAATATCGGTTTTGCCCCCAGCGATGCCACCCTCATCGGCCTGACGGCCAGCTATCTCAAAAACGAATTCGGCAAGCCTCCCGTGATCGTGACAGACGATTTTGCTCCCGGCCTGCGGTATGAGCGCCAGGAGGATGAAGAATTCAATATCCAGCTGGCATTGAACCATGATTTCGGCGGCCCCCTGAGTTTCAAGAGCTGGGCTTATTTCAACAACCTGAATACGCTGGAAAACCGGTATGAAGATGATTACGAAACGCAGGGGCCCGGGGTCGGCGGTACGAGCCGTACCGATGCGCAAATCCAGATTTCCGGGGTCAATGCACAGCTGCGTTGCGATATGGAGCGCTACGGAGCCGCGACGGTCGGTTTCATGTATGAAAACAACGACTATGAAGCCGATGGGTTCTCGGTTAATCGAACTGGAAGCAGGACAACATATCTTGATGTCGCCGACGATTTCCAGCTCTATGCGGCCACCGCCGAATACGAGGCATCGCCTCTGCCCAAGCTCGGCGTGGTGCTGGGCGGCGGTTATCATTGGCAGGATCGGGAAGAAAAAAACGAAGAGGATTACACCTATCTGATCGGTCTGCACTACGATCTTTTCGATGGGACACGGCTCAAGGCCTCGCACGCCCGCAAGGTGCGGTTCCCGACCCTGCGCGATCTTTACGAGCCCGGCCGGGGCAATACCGAGCTGAGCGCCGAGGAAACCTGGAATACCGAGGCCGGCATCGAGCAGGACCTGCCTGCGGCAACGATGGTGTCGGTGACCGGTTTTTACATCGATATCGAGGATTTCATTCAGAGACCCGAAGGCGAGGAGCAGGTACAGAACTACGAAAAGTACGAGTTCTACGGCGTGGAAGTTACGGTCGAGAACCGTTATTTCGAACGGCTCTTTTTGCGCGCCAGTTACTCCTATCTGCACACCCAGGATAAAAGCTCCAACACCGATCGGGACCAGATTCAGAACAACCCCGAGCACAAGGTGGTGCTCGAAGCAAACTACCAGTTGCCCTGGAACATGAACGTCTACGGCAGTGTCCTGTGGGTGACCAACTTTTATACCTATGATGGTGACTTCAATAAGAAACAACTGCCGGATTATCTGGTGTGCGACATGAGAATCAGCAAGAAGGTGGCGGATGCGCTGGATCTGTATTTCGGCATCAACAATATTTTCGACGAGGATTACGAAACCAGCTATGCCATTCCCCATGCCGGCCGCACCATGTACGGCGGAGTGACTTGGAAATTTTAACCGGATAAGGATTTCGATCGCTTCACTCCCATCAAACGGCCGGCGCCTGTCATGGCGCCGGCCTCTTTTATTGAAGAGCGGTACCTCCCTGTTCATTAAGCGGCTTGGGGGAATCCTTGCGGGGATGACTGGCGATCTGCTTTGCGGTTATCATATGATTATATAAAAGTTACGGAGTGGCTCCGGTTGGCAAGGTTGCATTCCGAAAATCCGTATACCGCAAAATGGAGTCGGCAATCTTTCATAAAAAGACCGCCCAAGGGGTAAACGTTTGACTCCGCTCGGCAAATTCGCTATATTCCGCCATTAACAACGGTTTTAAAAGCTTCCGTTTTGCGGATGCAAGGTGGCCCTGACCAGGGACGGCGCCGAATTTGTCGACAGTCTGGATGGAAGTGAATGGATGTTTTATTGCAACTGAAGAATTTTTCCTACACTTATTCAGAGACAAAAGCTGCTGTTTTGCAGGGCATCAATCTGGAGATCGAAGCGGGGCGCTGTTACTGCCTGACCGGGCCCACAGGATCGGGAAAAACCACTCTGGCTTTGGCCATGAAAGGGCTTTTGGAAAAGGACGGTTGTTCCGGGGAGGTTGTCGGTCCCGATCCGTCTGACCACGGCGATTTTCGCGTCGGCCTGGTTCTGCAAAATCCCGAGACTCAATTGCTGGCCACCAGCGTCGGTGCCGAGGTGGCCTTCGGGCTGGAAAACCTCTGTGTCGAACCGGGGCGCATGCTGGCCCGGGTCGAGGCCGCCCTGTCCCTTGTCGATCTTCGCAAACCTCTCGATTATCCCGTTGCCAGATTGTCCATGGGGCAGAAATACCGGTTGTTGATCGCAGCCTTGCTGGTTATGGAACCGCAGTTGCTGATCCTCGACGAACCGGCGGCTCAGCTCGACCCGGAAGGGTTGGCGGCGGTGCACGATATCCTGTCCGACCTGAAAGGCCGGGGTGTCGCTGTCGTATTATGTGAGCACCATCCGGGACCGTTTCTCGACCTGGTGGACCGCTTCTGGCAACTCGACGGTAGCGGCAGGCTTTCTGCTGGACGCTGGCGGGCTTCTTTGATGCCTTCAGATTCCACCGTTTCGAAAACAGCCGGAGGTTACTCCGTCGCTCCGGTTTTACTCGGGGTGCGCGATCTCGCTTTTACGGGCCATGGTGACGTGCCCGTATGGGAGGAGGTCTGCTTCGATATCCGGCGTGGGCAGCGTGTCGTCGTCACCGGTTTGAACGGGACGGGCAAAACCACCCTTTTACGGGTGCTGGCGGGATTTTTGAAACCGAGTCGTGGGCGTGTGCGGATTTTCGATGCCGAACCGGATCCACGGTTGCTGCGCCGCCGACTCGGCTGTCTGTTTCAGAATCCCCAAAAACAGATCTTTGAAAATACCGTGCGCGAAGAACTGGCGTTTCCCCTTAAACGGCTCGGTTGGTCGTCACGGGAAATCCCGTCTCGCATCGAGGACACCTTGCGGCTTTGCGGTATCGAGCACCTGGTCGATGATTCGCCGCACAAACTCAGTTACGGTCAGAAACACCTCGTTGCCATTGCCTCGGTCCTGGCTCCCGCTCCGGAGATGCTCTTTCTGGACGACCCCTTCGCCGGGCTCGACGGCGCACGACAGCAGGATGTGATGGAAATACTCGCAAGCTGGAACAGGGAGCGCGAAATGACCCTTGTCTGGACATCGCATGACCCCGGGGAGATACCGTCTCTGGCTGATGGCCATCTGCACATCGAAGGGGGTTGCATTGGCTGGCGATAGGTTTTCCCGATTGCATACGACGCTGGCTCGTGGCTCCCACCACGATAACCGCCCCGATAAAGGGATCCCTTTGCCGGTGGGGGTGAAGAT
The DNA here is from genome assembly GCA_030154185.1 of Desulfuromonadales bacterium. Classification (GTDB taxonomy): domain Bacteria; phylum Desulfobacterota; class Desulfuromonadia; order Desulfuromonadales; family Syntrophotaleaceae; genus Syntrophotalea. The sequence continues at coordinate 17,419 of JASKKK010000022.1, read as the reverse complement.
GCTGCTGGCGCTGACCCTTTCCTGTCTGGCTTTTCTAGCGCGTACCGAAACCTTTCTCGGCATGGTTACGGCGGCCAACCTGCTGGTCTTTGTTCTTTTGCGTCCCCAGGGCGTATCCTGGTGGCGGCAAGGGCGACTCTTTGTTTTTCAGACCACCGTTATTGTGGTGCTGTACATCCTTCGATTCGGCTCCCTGGCCGGAGTGCGGGACGGATTGCTGATCTCATGGCAGCTGTTTCTGGCGTTCTGGCCGACCATGGTGTTCGCCAAAACCACATCGCAGGCCAAGATCGTCCGCGCCATGAATCGCATCATGCCGAGTCGCATGTCGTTTGTCATGGCTACGTGTCTCAAGTTCGCTCCCCATTTGCTGGAAGAGGTGCGGGATATCTATGAAGGGCAGGTCTTGCGCGGAGCCAGAATCTTACCGAAAGACCTTGCAAGGCCCTGGAACTGGCCGGATCTGGTGCATTGTGTCGTGGTTCCGGCGGTGGTGCAGGGAATGGCCCTGGCCGGGAATATCGCTATGGCCGCCCGTGTCCGGGATTTCGGGCTTCACTCCCGGCGAACCTGCTGGCCGGGCGATTAGGAGTTCGTTGGATGATGAAGCGACTGTCTGCGCGTTTTTGCGAAAAATTCCGCCTGCCTCTCAAGGATGCCTTGTTTCTCGGCTTCTGTGCGGTTTTTGCGGTGCTGACGCGAGTGGTTTTGCGCCTGCATCTGCACATTTCCGGACATGCCATGATCATCAAGGTGTTTTTCCTGATGCTGGCCAGAGGAAGTACGCCGTGCCTGTACGGTGCCAGTTTTACAGCATTGCTGGCGGGGACGGCGGCCATGTTTCTCGGTTTTGCCAAAGCCGGGCCGCTTATTATCGTCAAGTATCTGGTGACCGGCATCGTTATCGATGCGGGCGCGTTTCTGTTGCCGATGCTGTTTCGCAGTTATGTGCTGTGCGCCCTGGTGGCGGGTGCCGCATCGTCCACCAAGTTCTTCACCGCTTATGGGATTAACGCGCTGGTCGGCATGGACCCGGTGGTGAATCTGCAGCGTTCTCTGCTGGAAGCGGCAGGTGCCGTGGTTTTCGGCGTTGCCGGCGGGTTGATGGTTCCGATGGTTGTTCGCCGACTTAAGGCCTACGATGTCATAAAGTAGTGTTCATCGGGATTCTATGGATGGACCTGGTGATGTTCTCGTATGGAAAACGAGCCGTTTTCTGGCGGGAGGCGGAAGAGAAAGGGATGACGGCGGTTGCGCTGTCGGGAGTGAGGAGCAATGAAAATTCTTGTGTGTATCGATGATACGGATAACCTCGAATCGCGCGGTACCGGTGATCTCGCGACGGAACTTGCGGAGGAAATCGAAAAGCGCGGCTGGGGACGCAGCCTGTTCGTAACCCGTCATCAACTGCTGGTGCATCCCGATGTGCCGTACACGTCGCATAACAGTTCCATGTGTTTCGAGGCGGATATTGAGTCCGATTATCTGCAGCCGCTGATTGAATATGCGAGTGATTATCTGAAAAGGGAAAGCGCCCCCGGCTCGGATCCCGGGTTGTGTGTTGCCGTCGTCGAGCTTCTGGATGAACCTGAGGCGCTGACGGCTTTCGGGCGCCGGGCCAAGGAGGAAGTGCTGAACAAGACCCTGGCCTATGATCTGGCTTCACAGCTCGGTTTGCATCTGTCCGAGCACGGCGGTACGGGGCAAGGAGTTGTCGGTGCTCTTGCCGGTATCGGTCTGCGACTTGGCGGCAATGACGGACGGTTGAAGGGTTGGCTCGACATCCGCACCGAAAACGGTCTCGCCACTGTAGGTGAGATTCTCGCACAGGTGTCCCTGCAGGGGGTTCGCACTCTGGACGGCGAAGTGCTCGGTGCCGAAGAAGTTATTGCCGTTGACGACAAACCGAAGGCGGTCATGATTGGTGGCGGTACCTACCTGATGGTGTCGGCGGTGGAGAAATCCGACCGGGTTCGCTGGCGGACGACTCCCCGAAAGCAGTTGAAACGGTTTTAAGGAGACGACAATGTGGCGGATCACCAAGCGTGGAGAAAGGGAATTCAGACATGGTCAGGAGGCTTACGGTCTGGCAGCAGATCAGGCTCGCTTTTGCGAAGGCTTCTGTCCCGATGTCGAGGACGAATGGACGGCCGACGAGGAGCGTTCCTGTTACAACTGCCGATTGCGGCGCTGGACGGTCGAGTCCTTTCTGTGCCTGGGACCGGCCTGATTCCTGTCAAAAACGACATGGGGGAAACATGTTCAGAACCCTGCTGATGGTCATTGCATGCCTGTTGCTTGTCGCCGAATGGGGGGCGGCCGAAGAGTGGGTCCAGGAAAGCCCGGGGCAGAAGGCTTATTATGATGCCGACGGCAAACTGGTGCGGGTATTGCTGGATACCGATAAAGACAATCGGTTCGAAACGGAGGAACGGTATGCCGGCCGCCGGCTTTCCCGGCGCGAGGACCGCGATGGCGACGGTGTGTGGGAGCGCCGGTATACCTGGAAAAAGGACGGTTCCGCGCAACTCGTCGAGGACCGGGGCCGTGGACCGATTCAGACGACCTGGTTCGATGCCGGGGGCACGACCGTGAAGGTGGAGAAGGACAAGGACCGCGACGGTCGTCCGGAGACGACCTGGCATTATGAGCAGGGGCGCCTCTCCAAAGTCGTCAAGCTCCGCGGAACCTGGTTGTATCGGAACGGCCGGATGGCCGAAGCCGTCCTCGATACCGATCGTGATGGGCGTGTCGACCGCCGGGAATATTACCGGCAGGGGCGCATCGAGCGGGCCGAAGAGTTGAACTCCTCGGGAAAGGTGCGCTGCCTCTGGCATTTCGATGCTGCCGGCAAGCCTGTGAAGGCCGAAGAAGATGTCGACAATGACGGCCGCAGAGAGGTCTCCCGGGTTTACCGCAAGGACGGTTCCATTCGCCTGACTGTGGATGCGGACGGTAACGGAACACCGGAAATCCGTGAATACTATTCGGCAAAGGGACGGATGTTGAGTCGCGAAGAAGATCTGGACGGTGACGGCGTTTACGATGTGCGCACCGGCCGTGTCAAGGAGTAATTGCCATGCAAAGCTGGGTTGCATTTCTGGAAAAGGCCGGTCCCATCGGGATCACCATTGTGCTGTGTTCGGTGGTTGCGCTGTTTATCATTATCGAACGCGTTATGTTCTTTCATTCATTACGGTTGAAAGATGCCCGTCTGTATCATCGTCTTCGCAAGCGGGCGCAGGAGAGGAAATTCGAGGAAGCCGCCGCCATGGTCAGAGAAGAGCGTCATCCCTGGGCGGTCGCCATGGTCGAAGTCCTGGCCCGCCTGGGCTGCAACGGCAGGGGGGCAACGCGAACCGAGCTGGAGAAAACCTTCAGTCACGTCGCAGCACGGGAAGTGCGTCGCATGGAACGTTTTCTTCCGACCCTTTTTCTTATCAGCAGCATTTCACCGTTGCTCGGGCTGCTCGGTACCGTGGCCGGCATGATCAAGGCGTTTCAGGCCATCGAAAACCTTGGCGGCAAGGTCGATGCTTCGGTGTTGGCGGGCGGCATCTGGGAAGCCATGCTGACGACTGCGCTCGGTCTCGGGGTGGCCATACCCGCCATGGTGGCACATAATTATCTGCAAGGCAGGGTACATGCCACCGTCGCCGACATGAAGGAAGAGACGGGGGCTTTTCTCGATGCCCTTGAAGATGTCGATGGCCTCCTTCCTGAAGGGGGGCGGCGACCGGCGCGAATGCAATCGGTCGGCGGCGGCAACAGGGAGGTCAGGTGATGGATATTCCGGTTCGCTCCCAATCCACGGGGTTGAACCTGACGCCCCTGATCGATATCGTTTTTTTGCTGCTGGTATTTTTTCTTCTCACCACCCACTTTATCGAGGAAGATGGCATTGGCGTTCGTCTGCCGTCTGCCGCCAGCACCACCACCAGGGAAAAGAATGAGATCGCGGTAGCCATAACCCGGGATGGACGCTACTTCGTCGCCGGACAACAATTGCCGCTGGTCGGGCTGGAGCAGAAACTGCGGGGGATGCTCAGATCCGATACCACTGTTGTCATCCGCGGAGATCGCGACGTGCCTCTGCAAACCGCTGTTTCGGTCATGGAGAAGGTAAAGAAGGCCGGGGCTGTTCGAATCGTTGTCGCCACCCTCGAAGGAGCAGGTTCGTCGTGAGTACCCGTCGTACATGGGTGGCTTTAGGCATCTCCCTTACGATACATCTTGCCCTGGTGGTAGCTCTCGGGATGGGATTGGTCAGACCGCACAGGCTGGTTAATCGCATCGAGGTCGACCTGGAGGGGGCGACCGTGCCCAGTGCACCGCCAGGTGTTGCCGCGCCTTCTCCCGTAGCTGGCCCGGAAATGCCGAACCCGGCCTCCTTGCCGGCCACCGCATCGGTTTCGACCACACTGACCATGCCGGTTAAATCGATGGCGACGCCGCAATCGACACGTTATGATCCTGATGGTGAAATGCCGACGCAAGAACGCGAGGGGCCTCCAGGGCCGACTCATGTCGCCTTGACCGCCAGCGGTGGTGCCGGCGGAGGCCCTGGCGGATCCGGGAACGGCAGTGGGCCCGGCAGGCTTGGAGGCGGACGTGGACGGAGCGGAAGCGGATCGGGTTCTGCTCTGGCGGGTTATCTCCATGCCATCAGACAGCGCGTCGATGCTGCCAAGCGTTATCCTCAAATGGCTCAGCAGCGACGCCAGGAAGGGGTGGTCGTCGTTACCTTTCGTTTGACGGTCGATGGTCGGCTGGTGGATGAGCCGGTTTTGACACGCAGCTCAGGTTACCGTCAACTCGATGCCGCCGCTTTGCGCGCCGTGTCCAAAGGGGCTCCTTATCCTCGGTTTCCGATGGATCCGGCATTGATGAAAGATCTCGTAATACCGGTGAAGTTCTACTTGCGTTGACCCGTATGCTTCGTCAAATGCAGGGGCAAACCGCTCCCCGCATGGCGCCTATCGTCGTCCTGTCCGATGTGCATGCCGAAAAGCCGCACGCTTTTGCGTGAATGAAAGTCGTTTGTTGTTTCGAAATCGGAGCGCAGGCGACTTTTTTCATTCAAGAGGAGAAAACTATCTGTTTTTTCAGTATGCTATGCAAAAAGGATTTTGATCGGTCCAATTTTTCGGATAGAGGCATTGCATGGGAAACGATACCGCCGAGAGAACAGGCGCGGATTCAATCGACCAGATAGCGATCGAAGACCTCCCCTCGAGGGCGTGGGATTTCATCATCGTTGGCGCCGGTCCGGCCGGCAGTGTTGCTGCTATGGAACTGTCTCGCATGGGGCACAGTGTCATGTTGGTTGATCGACACTGGTTTCCACGCACCAAGATTTGCGGAGACTGTTTAACCCCGGGAGCCATGCGAATCCTGCAACGTCTGGAGCTATACGATGTCGCAAGAAAGGAGGGCTTTCACTGTTCCTCCATGAGTATTTTCAGCCCGGCCCATATACGCATCGACGTGCCAGGCGATTATCTGACGGTAAGGCGGGAAATACTGGATCAGCTGCTTGTCCGCAAGGCCTTGGACATGGGGGTTACTTTTGTCCGGGCTACCGCAGAGGATTTGGAGGAGCGAGCCGGTCAGAAGGTTCGGGTGCGTTTTCGGGAAGGAGATGCGGGGCATGTTGCGCGCTGTTGTCTTTTGGCAACAGGGGGAGGGCTCTCTTTGGCGCGAAAAGCCGGTATCATGACGCATTCCGTTGCCAGCGGTGCTGCGGTACGGTGCTACGTCCGCTCGAAATTACCTCTCGATCGGTTGGTGGTTGCCTGCGAACCTTCCGTTTTGCCCGGTTATGCCTGGATTTTTCCGGTGGGAACGAATCTTTTCAATGTCGGTTGCGGGCGATTCATGTACGGCCATGGAGAATCGCATATCAACCTTCATCGGATATTCCGGACTTTTCTTGAAGAGTTTCCTCTTGCCAGGGAAATGATGGCCCAGGGCAAGGTCGAAACGCCGCTGAAGGGAGCCGTGCTGCGCAGCGGATGGCAGCAGGCCGGGCCGATAGCCCATGGCCCTTGCCTTGGCCTCGGGGAAATGATCGGTACAACCTCGCCCTACACCGGTGAGGGGATCGGCAAGGCCATGCAGAGCGGGGTCCTGGCTGCCCGTCTTGGTCATCGTTGCCTCTTGACCGGCGATATGTCGACATTGCATCGTTATCCGACATATCTCCGGCAACTGGGAGGGTTGCGTTATGAAGGTTTTAAACGTACCCGTAAATGGTTCAGGCGGCCCTGGTTGGTCGATTTTTTAGCCCGCCGTATCAATCACAGCCCTTATCTGTACGACGCGTTTGCGTCCATCCTGCAGGAAAAAAGCGACCCCGCGCAGGTGTTTTCCTGTCGCGGGGTGTGGCGATCTTTATGGCGCTGAGGCTTTTGCACCGCGCCGCATACTCCGGTTTTCAGTGCAGAGCGCTCTTGCGTTCGTTGGACAGCGCCCGTATCTCCGTATAATCATCCAGCCAGTAAGCTTCGGGATTGCGAGCGAAGGCCAGCAATTTGCCAATCTCCTGGTGGGGATCCGCCGGTCGGTGATAGCGGAAGAATACTTGCTCTCCGGTCAAACCGGCGACCTCGATTTTGCCAGTGGCGTGAGACATGGCGTAGCGGCAGCGACGAGCGAGGCCGGAGCAGCTTCTGAGGGCTTCGGCAAAGATCCGGTATCCCTCTTCGATGGGGACGGTATATGCTGCGTTGCCTTCCGTGGGGCGACACTGGAACACATAATACGGAGCGACTCCGAGATAGGACAGTTCGTTGAACAGTTCGGACAGCACTTCCGGTTTGTTGTTGACCCCGCGAATCATGGGGGTTTGGTGCATGATGGTGACCCCGCTTTGCAGCACGAGATCGATGGCACGTCTTGCTTCCGCGGTCAGTTCCCGAGGGTGGTTGAACTGTGCCATCAGGTAAATGCGCTTGGCCGGGAGACTGTGGGTTTTGAACATCTGCAGAAGCTCCGGGTCATCCAGAATCCGGAAAGGGTTGAAGGCAGGCATTTTGCTGCCTATGCGGATGATCCGCACATGGTCGATAGCGCGCAGTTGTTCGATAATCGCCGTCAGTTTCCGGGTTGAAAGGAGCAGCGGATCTCCGCCGGTAACGAGAACGTTGTTGATTTCCGGGTGCTTTCGTATATATGCCAATCCTGCGGAAACATCTCTTGCTACTTCCTGGTTGTCATCCATGAACAGGCGTTTGCGAAAACAGAACCGGCACAAGGCCCCGCAGACATCGCTGACCAATAATACGGCGGTGTCGGAGTATTTGTGTTCGAGGCCCGGAGCCTTGGCGTAAAGGGACTCGCCAGAGGCATCAAGTTCTCCCCAGGGCTGAAGCTCATCTGTGCTGGGAATGACGATGCGCCGGATGGGATCCTCGGTGTCCTCCCAGTTGATGAGTGATTGATAGTAACCGTTGGTTCGAAATGCATAGCGTTCTTCAACCGCTTTCAATTTTTTACGCTCGAGATCGTTCAGTCCCTTCAGCTCTGGAATCTGATCAATGCTGGTAATGTATCTTCTGTGACTCATGTGGTCCTCCTTTCCCATGTTATTACCGGCTCAAAAGGGGGCAGCTATTCCTTGTTTTCGGAGTTTTCCGAAAATTTCGGGATGGCCCTTCAGGATGGGGCTGCACACCGGCAAAGGGGAGCTGGTTGTGTATTTAAGGTGATTGAATGCGGAACCAAATCTGGATGTTTCTTGTGCTCTGAGGTGTTCCGTGGGGCGCCGCCTGAACGCAAATCAGGCGAGAGGTCTATCAATTTTATTGAGCATAACATGGTTTTTTTTATGAATCAATGATTCGTCCCTAGTATTTTCATATAGTCTCGTTTTTAAAATACGGTTAAAAAAATTATATGTTTAAAGCCCTGGCCTGGTTTGGTAGGTAGAATGCCATTTTATGGGAAGTTTTTCCGACCTGGGACCGCCGTGGTAAAAAAAGGGGGGCGATTATCCCCAAACGCTCCGACCCTTCTTTCGAAATATCTGCTTGGGTGTTTAAAGAGGTTTTTACGGGTGCTTTTCGGAAAGAGAGAGTTATTATTACTGATAAACGGTAAGGATCAGTTGCTCCTGGTCTATTTTATATTTTTTGTAAAACATATTGACCGAAAAAAACACCAGATGATAAGATGGATCCCAGGTTGAAAGGCCGACCAGGGCCAAAGATGACCTGACTGATAAAGTCCTCCCCGGCCACTTTTCCGAATGTGGCCTTTTTCTCCTCCTCCTGATATCCGGTCGTTGCTTACGACCACCTGGCCAGCGCGCATGACAGCGACGCTGGCTTTTTTTTGTTTGCCGCATTTGTCAATCGGAGCGATGAGGCCGGATAAGGTGGGAAAATAGATTGTTTTTAACGTATCCCCTTTGATATAGTTCGGCACCAGTTATCTTGCTCAACATCGTATGATCGGGACCCGTCAGGAGGAAATATGGCTAAAAGACATGAGGTGCAAAACCGTCTTCAGGGCGAAACCCTGGTGCGCAAAGGCTTGATGAAAAGCCACGATGGTGTCCAACCGCTGCGGCTGATACCGGATCTTCAAGTGGTGAAAATCGGTGGGCACGGCACCATCGATTTCGGTCGTGAAGTCGTTTTGCCGCTGATGGAAGAGATCGGCGAGCAGGTAAGCGAACATAAAATGCTTGTGGTTACCGGAGGCGGTGTCAGGGTTCGACATATTCTCGATGTCGGCATCGATCTGGGCATGCCGACCGGGGTTTTGGCGCAACTTGCAAGCAAGATCAGTGAACAGAATGCCGAAATGGTGGCTTTGCTGCTTTCCAAGTGGGGGGGGACACATATCGACAGCGGCGAAATTCTCGATCTGCCCATGTTGCTTAAGCTGGGATTTCTGCCGGTAACGCACGGAACCCCTCCCTATGGGCTTTTTGAGCATCCGCCGGAATGCGGGTTGATTCCGCCCCATCGCACCGATACGGGGGCTTTTCTCATGGCTGAAGTCCTCGGGGCCAAGAGCTGCATACTGGTGAAAAACGTCGATGGTCTTTTTACCGAAAACCCGATGCTCAATCCCCGTGCGGACTTGATCGAAGATATCACGGTCGGGGAATTGCTCTCCATGGATATGGAGGATCTGGTTATGGAGCGCAAGCTTCTGTACCTGCTGCGTGATGCCAACAACCTTAAGGAGTTACGTATCGTCAATGGGCACAAGCGCGGCAATGTCGCAAAGGCTTTACGCGGCGAAAAGGTAGGAACCATCATTCGCGTTTGAGGATGATACGACTTGAGTGCCGCCTGGGATGCATGCTACAAGGAAGTTAATATGTATCTACCGCTACTGGAGTGCGGTAAACCCAAGACAGGAGGCAGTTATGAGTGGTAAAATTTTCTATCGTGAGCGTCGCAAGATTGTTGATGGCGCCAAACAGCCCCGTTATGTGCTCGTGGCCGTGGCGGATGTGAACCTCAAGGTTTTTGGCAAGCATCTGCGCATGAGCGAGATGAAAGCCATCGCGGAAGCGACCGGCGCGGAGCTTGTTCCTTTGCCGCGCGGTGCCAAGCATGCGGATAAGGACGAGTGATCGCCTTATCGTATTTGAGTGAACCATTGAAGAACGAGGCTCCCGGAACAGAAATCCGGGAGCCTCGTTCTTTTGGGGAGATGCCTAAAAATCGGGATGGGCAGGAAGATGAAGGGTTATGACCTTTTCCCTGTCGGATCAATCCCAGGAGTCGATCTTCATGGTCCCGTTGGCGGCAAGGTTCTGCTGCATGCGGAAAACCCGATCCAGCAGATGCGGTTCATGGCCGACGCCGCGGGACAGGCAATGGTGGCTGGCGCGGTCGAAATATTCCTGCAACAGGGGCCGGTAGACCGGGTGCGCGCATTTGTTGATGATCAACTGGGCGCGGTCGCGCGGGCAGAGGCCCCGCAGGTCGGCCAGCCCCTGTTCGGTAACCAAAATATCGAGATCGTGTTCGGTGTGGTCGACGTGGGGCACCATGGGCACCACGCAAGTGATACCGGTGGGGTCGGATTTGGTCGGACGCACCGATGGCGAATGCATGATCGAAAGGAAGGCATTGCGCAAAAAGTCGCCGGAGCCGCCAATGCCGTTGATCATGCGGGTGCCCCCGACCAGGGTCGAATTGGCGTGCGCGTAAATGTCGAATTCGACCGGGGTGTTCATGGCGATAACCCCGAGGCGCCGAATCATTTCGGGATTGTTGGCTATCTGTTGAGGGCGCAGCACGATCCTGCGGGAGTAATCGTCCCATCTGGCATAGAAACGTTCGAATCCCTTCGCCGAGAAGGACAGGGATGTAGCCGAGGCGAATTCGAGCTTGCCGCAATCGAAAAAGTCGAGCATGGTGTCCTGCAATACCTCGGTGTAGACAGACAAGTTGCAGAAGGGGCCGTCGACCAGCCCCCCGACCACAGCATTGGCTATGTTGCCGACCCCGGATTGCAGCGGCAGGAGGTTGAGAGGAAGTCGCCCGGCCTTGACCTCCGCCTGTAGAAAATCGAGGATATGGCCGGCAATGCGTTCGGAAACGTCGTCGGTGGGCCCGAGAGCGCGACCGTTGTCCGGCTCCCGGGATTCGACAATGGCAAGTATCTTATCGCTGTCGCATGGGACGTAAGGGGTGCCGATGCGGTCGTTGACCTTGCTGATGTTGTGCGGTTGTCGATGCGGGGGCGGTTCGGGCAGAACGATGTCGTGCAGCCCTTCGTAGGAGGGGATGGTGGTGTTCAGTTCTATGATCAGATGCTTGGCGGTATGAATGATTTCAGCGGCAATGCCCACCGATCCGGCCAGAATGATGCTGCCGTCTTCCTTGATGGCACTCGCTTCGACAATGCCCAGATCGAGGCTGTCGCCGAGATCCTTGGTATAAAAACCGTAAAGCAGATCCTGGGCGAACATGGACAGGTGCTTGTCCTGCATGCGGATGCGACCGGTGTTGATCCCCTTTTGAATGTTTTTGCCGCTCTGGTAGGGCCAGCGCCTGGCGATCATGTCCAGGGAGGCCCAGCGGTCTTCGGTTTCGGTTCCGACGGAGGCGCCGATCAATAGGTTGAAGCGCATTTTCCCCTGCAGGTCGTTTTTTTCCACATGGTCGGCAAGTGCCTTGGGAACGGCTTTGGGATAACCGACGGGCGTGAATCCCGACCAGCCGAGGGTCATGCCGTTTTTGAAATAGGGCAGGACTTCTTCGACGGTTTTGATGCGATCCAGCAAGCGCGGACAAGCGATACGGTCATGCAAGGTGGACATGCTCGAACTCCTCGTTTCAATACTTCGGCCTTGCTGTTGATCGTCCTGAAACCTGGACAAAAGTCTCGTCTTTCAATCCAGGCGGCTGAAGGCCGAAGATGGTGACGAAAGTTCGATGCCGAAGCTGCAACAAACCGGCGTTATCCGGCCGGTGCGCTGCCTTGTTTAATGTAAAACGTGGGCCGCAGGGGAAAAGGGGAGGTTGCAGAAATTGCGGGTACTATCCGGTTGCGGCCGCGTATCCGTGAATTAAAATTCCTCACGCAGGATGGTTTTGGCTTTCGCGGCAAGAGGGCTGCGCGGAAAATCGGCGATCAGATTTTCAAATGTGGTTACGGCAAGGTTGGGATGGCCGTTTTCCAGAAAGGAGCAACCAAGGTAGTAATACGCCTGGTCTTTGTCCGGACTGTCGGGAAACTTTTCCAGAAGCTCGGTGAGGCGATCGATAGCGGCTTTGTGCTTATCGAATTTGTAATAGAACAGCCCGACATACAATTCGTTGGCGGCCAAGTGATTGCGGCATGCCTCTATCCGTTCCGGAGCAATACGGCTTTCCGGCGCATCGGGGTAGATTTTGAGCAGGCTTTCGAAAGTGATCAGGGCATTGCGTGTAGCCGTCTGATCGCGATCGATGGCAAGAATCTGGTTGAAGTAAGATTCTCCAAGTTGGAACATCACCCGTGGGGATTGAGGGGTTCCGGGGTGGCGTTTCAGAAAATCCTCGTAGCCGGCCGCTGCTTCGACATATTCTTCATTCGCGAAATGGGCATCGGCGATACGCAGCTCCGCACGCCGGTTCAGCTCCGCGGTTTCATATATCTCCATGGCCTTTTCGTAGGCATTTATCGCTTCCTGGTAGTCTTCGTTTGCAAAATGCTGTTCACCCAGCCGGTAATAGTCCTCCGCGGATTTTCCTTTGGGGGCGGTAGCCGCCGAACAGGCAGTCAGCAGACAAAGTGCGGACAGTAAAGCAAAGAATGATTTCATGGATGGTGTTCCCCGCCTTGTATGAATGTACCGTGGAATTGAATTCGGTTTTGAGCGCTTCCGGCACAGCGCAGTCTGTGCGGATTCAAAAAGCGACTCGGTCGGCCAGTTAAATTTCAAGCCCGCTAAAGGTAAGGGATTTGCGATGATTTGTCAATTGTGCAGCATCTTTTCACCCTTCGCCATACGCACGGGAAGGCCTATTTGGGGGGCAGCATACAAGGGGTGTTCGCTGTCAGTGTTTCACGCATTTTGCCCAAGGCGTTTTTTTCCAGTTGCCGTACCCTTTCACGGCTTATGCCGAAGTCATCGGCCAGTTCCTGCAGCGTGCGAGGCTCCTCGCTGAGAATGCGATCTTCCAGGATGCGGCGCTCCCGGTCATTCAATTGACGAAGGGCGCTGTGCACATGGGATGCTCTCAGCTGAGTTTCCTGTTGCCTGATCAGCCGTTCCTCCTGATTTTCCCGGTCGTCGGCCAGGGAATCGAGCAGGCTGAAATCCTCGCCTTCGACCAGTTTGACATCGAGGGAGGCATCGCGTCCGGACATGCGGCGTGCCATGTCTTCGACTTCGTCATCCTTGACGTTGAGCTCCCTGGCGATGGCTCGGGTATCTTCTTTGCCGGTTATCTTCTGTATGGCGTTGCGAACCTGGTTGAGCTTGAAAAACAGCTTTTTCTGGGCCTGCGTCGTGCCTATCTTGACCAGTGACCAGTTGCGGATGATGAAATTGTGTATGTAAGCGCGAATCCACCAGACCGCATAAGTAATGAACCGCAGCCCGCGGTACGGATCGAATTTTTTCAGGGCCTTCATAAGGCCGATATTTCCCTCTTGGACAAGGTCCAGGAGTTTAAGGCCATAGCCCCGATATTCGTGGGCGATTTTGACCACAAAGCGCAGATTTGCGCATATCAGTCGCTGTGCCGCTTCGATGTTTCCGGTGCGATGGTAGGATTGCGCAAGGTGAAATTCTTCCTCTTTGGACAAAAGGTCGAATTCCCGTATCTGGGCAATGTAAAGCGACAGGTTGTCCGATAGAACCGGTACCGGCAAGTTACTCATGCTATCCGTCTCCTGAAGCGAAAGAGAATTGTTAGCACTCTGTGGTGGCGAGTGCTAATTATGTATAGCAAAAATTTTTTGCCGGTTCAACCCTCTTAGTATGCGTCTCAAGCTTTATCCCTGCCGGTTGACAGGGGTGGAGCGAGCGAACATAATGGGTCCGTCGTAAAGATGGCACTTGTTTCGGTGCTGTGGATATGGACGATACCGAAAGAGAGCTTGTCGTTGCATTTTGCAGCCATCAGCTGTGGTCGATTTGACGATGAAGGATGTTGACGTGCAAAACCCGGAAGACGATAGCCATTGCCCTGCTAGTGGTGCGGTGGCCGCTGACGGGGAGTCCGTTTCTTTGCAACTCACCAACATGACGCGTTGGGCGCACCTGATGCTGGAGCCGGTTTTGGAATCGGGGGGATTCGCTGTCGACCTGACCGCCGGCAACGGTCACGATACCCTTTTTCTCTGGCGTCGGGTGGGGCCGGAAGGGACGGTTCTGGCTTTTGATGTCCAATCCCGGGCTTTGCATAATACCTCCCGGCGCCTGGCGGAAGTCGGTGCCCCGATGCATCGCCTGGAGTCGGGACAGCCGATCCGTTCGCCCGAAAAGGGAGTGTTTCTGATTCGAGCCTGCCACTCGTCTCTGGCGCAATTGTACGAGGTTCACCCTGTGGCGATCATAGCCAATCTCGGATATCTTCCCGGCGGCGATCATGGCTTGGTAACGCATCAGGGGACGACCCTCGATGCGCTTAGTCGTGCGTCCGAACTGTTGGCGGCGGGGGGGCGGCTTGTCGTGACCGCTTATCCCGGTCATCCCGGCGGGCAGGCTGAGAGCCGCGCCGTGCAGGAGTTTTTCGCTTCTCTTGATGCGCGCCAATGGCTGGTTCTCAACCTCTGCTCCGGCAATCGCCCTCATGCTCCCATACTGCTGGTGGCGGAAAAGCGCCGCCTCCGCCCGTAAGTTCGCGAACTTCCCCGATGATTGCCGGCCCTCCGACCCGTTTTGCTCGCGAGGTTCACTCCGGATAAAGGTTCCTTCATGCTGCAAGATCACCTCGATATTTTAAAGCGTGTCTTCGGATTTCAGGCGTTTCGTCCTTTGCAGGAGGAAATCGTCACCCGGATTCTTCGCGGACAGGATGCGTTTGTGCTGATGCCGACGGGCGGAGGCAAGTCTCTCTGCTTTCAATTGCCGGCATTGTTGCGAGATGGCGTCGGCATCGTCGTGTCTCCTTTGATTTCTCTGATGAAGGATCAGGTCGACGCTCTTCGGGCCAGCGGAATCCGGGCCGCTTATTATAATTCTTCTCTGGGGCAGAAGGCCGCTCGCCAGGTGCTCGCCGAATTGCATGCAGGTCGGCTCGATCTTCTCTATATCGCGCCGGAACGTTTGATGAGTCCCGGCTTCCTCGAGCGCCTGCAGGATATAGATATAGCCCTGATCGCCATCGACGAAGCGCACTGTATTTCCCAATGGGGGCACGATTTCAGGCCGGAATATACCCAGCTTGGATTGTTGCGCGAGCGCTTTGCCGGGACACCTCTCGTGGCTTTGACCGCCACGGCCGATGCTCAGACCCGTCAGGATATTCTGACGCGGCTCGATCTTTGCCGTGACGATTGTTTCATCACCAGCTTCGACCGGCCCAATATCCGCTATACCGTTCTGGAAAAACATCAGCCGGCCAGACAGCTCATGAAGTTTCTTGCAGGGCACCAGAGCGAAGCAGGCATCGTCTATGCCCTGAGCCGCAAGCGCGTCGAGGAGGTGGCCCGGCGTTTATGTGATGCAGGACTGTCCGCAGCGGCTTATCATGCCGGTTTGTGCGACAGCGAGAGGCAGCGGGTTCAGGAGCGCTTTTTGCGGGATGAACTGCAGATTGTCGTGGCGACGGTGGCTTTCGGCATGGGCATCGACAAGTCGAATGTCCGGTTCGTAGTGCATTACGATCTGCCCAAAAATATCGAGGGTTATTATCAGGAGACCGGACGGGCCGGTCGTGACGGCCTGGCGTCGGAGGCATTGTTGCTGTTCGGTTATGGGGATATTGCTCTGTGCCGGGGATTGATCGAAAAGGGCAACAACGAGGAACAGAACCGTATCGAGTTGCACAAGCTCAACGCCATGGCATCCTTTGCCGAGGCGCTGACCTGCCGGCGCCGGGTGTTGTTGGGGTATTTCGGCGAAGACACGACGGAGGACTGCGGCAACTGCGATATCTGTC
This sequence comes from Desulfuromonadales bacterium, assembly GCA_030154185.1. GTDB lineage: Bacteria > Desulfobacterota > Desulfuromonadia > Desulfuromonadales > Syntrophotaleaceae > Syntrophotalea. The sequence continues at coordinate 1,853 of JASKKK010000022.1, read as the reverse complement.
TGCAGCCGCCGGAAACCTACGACGCCACGGAGGATGCCCGCAAGGCCTTATCGTGCGTATATCGGGTCGGGCAGCGTTTCGGAGCCGGCCATGTGATCGATGTGCTGCGCGGTGTCAGCAATGATCGCATGACGCGCCTGGGACACGAGAGCCTGTCCACCTACGGCATCGGTGTCGATGTCAGTCGCGATGCCTGGGGCAGCCTGCTGCGTCAACTTGTACATCACGGTTACCTGTATCAGGATGTCGGCAACTATTCCGTACTGCGGCTGACCGAGAAGGCGCGGCCTCTGTTGCGCGGGGAGCTATCCCTGCAGCTTGCCAAACCGCGCATCAAGGTGCGCGCCGCGAAAAAAACGTCCCCCCGCAGTGCGACCGGCTGGTCCTACGACCCCGGGCTGTTCCAGGCCTTGCGCGATCTGCGCAAGCGGCTGGCCGATCGTGAACAGGTGCCCCCTTTCGTGGTCTTTTCCGATGCGACCCTGGCGGAGATGGCCGCCAGAAGGCCGCGCGACACACAGGGCCTGTTGTCGGTTAACGGTGTCGGACAGGTTAAGCTGGAGCGCTACGGGGAAGATTTTCTGGCCCTGCTGATCGATTATTGAAGTCGCTTGCCGCCATAATTTTTGATTTGCTAACCACGAAGAACACGAACAAAAAACAAAATATAACTTGCAGTCTGCATATTGTTTTCAGGAATAAAAAGATAAAGGCCGATTTTCAGAGAAAAGGGGCCATGTCTTCGTGCCCCTCGTGGTAGAACATATCGCATATCGCCGATGATTAGATTTTGAATTGACGTCCGAGGGGGACACAGATGAAGATCGTTTCGTTCAATGTGAACGGCATTCGAGCCCGTTTGCACCAGTTGCGGGCCGTCATCCAAAAATATGCACCGGATGTTATCGGGTTGCAGGAGACCAAGGTGACGGATGAGGATTTTCCCGTCGAGGCCGTGCGCGAGCTCGGGTATCACGTCGTCTATCACGGGCAGAAAAGTCACTACGGCGTTGCCCTGCTTTCCCGCAAGCCTCCGGTGCGGGTCGTTAAAGGATTGCCTGGAGACGGCGAGGATGCCCAGCGGCGTTTTGTCGGCGCGGCCTATGAGACCGTTGAGGGGGATTTGCTCTGGGTGCTTAACGCCTATTTCCCCCAGGGCGAATCACGGCAGCATGCGGTGAAGTTCCCGGCCAAAGAGCGTTTCTATGGCGATCTCGGCGATTATCTTGAGCAACATTTCGATCCCGGCAGCGCCCTGATTCTCATGGGCGATGTCAATGTGGCGCCCGAGGATGCGGATATCGGTATCGGTGAAGACAATGCCCGGCGCTGGCTGCGCACCGGCAAGTGCAGCTTCCTGCCGGAAGAGCGTGACTGGCTGCAGCGCCTTCTCGACTGGGGGCTGGTCGATACCTATCGTGCCTGCGAAGGCGCATCCAGCGGGCTCTTCAGTTGGTTCGATTATCGCAGCCGCGGCTTCGAAAAGGACCCTCGGCGGGGGTTGCGTATCGATCTCATTCTCTCCAGCCCTCGTTTAAGCGAGCGATGCACGGGGGCCGGCATCGATTATGAGGTTCGGGCCATGGAAAAACCGTCCGATCATTGCCCTGTCTGGGCCGCATTGGATGTTAGCCTGGGGGCCGTATCCGATGAGTAATGCGTGTCTCTTGCGTACTGTCTTGTAAACGACGGTATTCAGATTGTAACGGATTGTTTTTAACGTTTGTTTGATCTGCATTACAGGGGCATAACTCTTTTGTAAGAATTTTAGCGTATACACTACTATGGCGTTGACAAAGGAGTTTACGCTGTTTTATACCATGAGTGTTTATTCGCCTGTACAAAGATCGGAA
>JASKKK010000021.1 GCA_030154185.1 Desulfuromonadales bacterium | reverse complement strand
CCCATATCGATAAGCTGCTGAACTTCTTCCATGCCGTGCTTCTTGGCCATGCTCGATTCTCTCCTCTGGACCTGCCGTATGCAACCGCAAGTCATCGGGTTGTTGATATCGACACTGACGATTACCCCTTGAGCTTGCGCGTGAGTTCCTGGAATTCGCGCTGCCAGGCAGCCAGCTCCGTGAAATTCTGACCTCTCTCGGCCTGTTGCATAAGCTCCTGCAGTTTCTGCAACCGCTGCTTCATGCGCTCCTTTTTCACGGTTTCGTGGCACTTCTGGAAAAGCTCGTCGGAATTTTCTGCAAACAATGCTTCGTCTTCTATCAGAATACCCGAAAGTAGCCCCTTCTGGGCATCATTCAGGCCATCTATATGCAATTTTTCTTTTTCCTCGCCCGCACACGGGGGCAAAGCGAGAACCCGTTCGGCCAGGATACGCAGGTCTCCGGGGTCAAACAATTCGTCCAACCCGACGCGCTGCGTTTCGTTGCGCGCCGATTCGTAACTTAGAATCAGCCGCAACAGTATCCGCTGTGCCTTAAGGGAAACCCCCTGTCGCTCCTTCTTCTTCGGCATGGGCGGGCGGGCCGCTCGGGCCGATGTGGCCGGCGCCGGCACTGGCGTCGGCCTGCTCGCCCCGGACTGTATCTTGGATCGCAACAGCTGCTCGTCCAGGCCCGTGCGATCCGCCAGATCCTTCAGGTACAGATTCCGTTCGATATCTCCCGGCAGCAGGCGCAATTTGCCGAGTATCTGCTCCACAGCCCGCGCCCGACTTTCGATATCCTCACCATGCTGTGCCAGAGTCTGTTCGACATACACCTCCAGCACAGACCTGGCTTCGGCAAGGCGATGTTGCATCTCCTGCGCATCGTGGGCACGCAGGAAGGAATCGGGATCTTCTCCGGCCTCCAGAGTGGCCATCGTGGTCTGCACCCCCTCGGAAAGCAGGACATCCATGGCACGGAAGGTCGCCTTGCGACCGGCTTCATCCTGATCGAACAGCAACACCACGCGATCGGCGAAACGCTTGAGAAGCCGTACGTGGTCCGCCGTCAGCGCCGTACCGCAAGTGGCCACGACATTGTGAAACCCGGCCCGATACAGTGCCAGCTGATCGAAATAGCCTTCCACCACAATGGCTTCCCCTTTGTGGCGCATGGCGTCGCGCGCCTGGTAAAGCCCGTAAAGCACCCGCCCTTTGTGGTAAATGGTCGACTCGGGCGAGTTGATGTACTTGGGGCCGTCGCCTTCGAGAATGCGGCCGCCGAAAGCTACCGGTCGGCCGCGTTCATCGAGAATCGGGAACAACAGCCGCCGTCGGAACAGATCATAGTCGCCCCGACCTTCTTCATTGCTGGCGCGTATCAACCCGAGCCGATCCCTCGCCCACTTCGGATCGAACCCCTTATCCCGCAAATACTTCGCCAAAGCTTCCCACGCAGGGGGGGCGCAGCCGAGACGAAATTGCCGGGCCAGTTCGCCGTCGAAACCGCGCCGGCGCAGGTACGCGCGTGCCGGCTTTCCGACAGGGTCTTCGATCAGAAGCTGGTGATAAAAATCGCATGCCACTTCAGTGACCCGCAACAGGCGTTCGAATTCCTGGCGTCGCCGTTCCTCTTCGGGGCTAAGGGTCTCTTCCTCAAGCTCGATGCCGTAACGCTCTGCGAGCCGCCGGACAGCTTCGGGAAAAGCTACCCCATCCATATTCATGAGAAAGGCGAAGACATCACCGCCGACCCCGCAACCGAAACAGTGATAGATCTGCCGATCCGCATTGACGTTGAAAGACGGGGTCTTTTCCGCATGAAAAGGACACAATCCGACATGATTGCGACCGGAACGCTTTAGGGACACGTAACTCGATACCACCTCGACGATATCGGCCCGTGCCCGGACTTCCTCCACCTTTTCGTCCGCGATCCTACCCTTCATAACTTTCTCACCTGCACCAGGGTCACATTATCGCCGCCCTGGCCGATGGCGGCGGCATGAAAACCTGCCACTTCGCGGTGTTCGGCCAAAAACTCTCGCACGACCTTTCGCAAAATCCCTTCACCGGTTCCGTGCACGATCTCCAGTTCCCCGGCGTTCTGCAACAGAGCATCGTCCAAAAATCGCTCGAGCAGCGGCAGCGCCTCATCGACTCGCTTGCCGACCAGCATCAGCCGGGGATTGAATCCTTCCCGCTGCACCTTGCCGCGAACCGCGCCGCCCGCCTTGCGGGAAGCAAAGCGTCGGGGTCGATACGCTTCCAGAGAAGCCATGGGCAACCGCAATTTTTTCCCATGCACCGTCATCTCGACGTCATTCCCCTGCACGCGAACAACCTCGCCGTCGGCCCGCAGGGTCGGAATGCGCAGCAATTCGCCGACCTTGACCGTCTTAGGCGCCCGACCCCGAGATTGCCGGACCGGCTGCCCCTTGGGCAGGTCCTGGCGTAATTCGCGCACCTCGGAAACAAGCTTGGCCTGTTCGGGAACCTGCTGGCCGGTTTCCCTGGCCTGTCGCAGCAATTCCTTGATTTTGCGTTCCGCATCGCGTACGAGCTGGTCCCCTTTACGACGGGCCTTTTCCAGAAGCCCCTGACGCTGCGCCTCGAACTCATCCAACAGCTTCTTGCGACGGGCCCTTTCCTGAGCGGCCCGTTCCCGCAATTTGCGCGCCTCGGAAAGCTCCTGTTCGAGAGCGTGCTGTCGGGCATTGATCTGCTCCATCAGCTCCAGGCCGGCTTTTTCACCGTCGCCAAGGTAATTTTCGGCACGCTGCATGACCTCGGTGGGCATGCCGAGACGCCGGGCTATGGCGAAGGCCTGGCTGGCGCCGGGAATCCCGTAATTCAGGCGATAAGTCGGCTGCAGGGTTCGGGGATCGAACTCGACAGCGGCATTCTCCACCCCGGCCTGGGTGGCGGCATATCCCTTGATCAGGTTCAAGTGAGTGGTGGCGACCGTACGCACCCCCGTGGCCCTTAAATGGTCGAGCACGGCCATGGCCAGGGCACCCCCTTCGGCCGGATCGGTTCCGGTACCGAGTTCATCCAGCAACACCAGGGTCTCCGGCCCGGCCTCTTCGATAATCCGCCGCAAGCGGGTCAGATGGCCGGAAAAGGTCGACAGATGCTGCTCGATGCTCTGCTCGTCACCGATATCGGCCTGCACCGACGGGAACAGGAAGATGCAACTGTCGGAAAGACACGGAATCGGCAAACCCGAGCGCACCATGAGCACCAGCAGCCCGATAGTCTTGAGGGCGACGCTCTTGCCGCCGGTATTGGGTCCGCTGATCACCAGAACCTGGCGATCCCGGCCCAGTTTCAGATCGACGGGGACGGCTATGGCGGGATCAACACGACCATCGGCCGTCACCATCAACAGCGGATGCCGCGCTCCACGCAGGTCGATGACCGGCTGATCCGCAAGCTGAGGAATCGCCGCTCCGCACAATTTCCCGAAACGCGCCGCCGCGGCACGCAGATCGAAACGCGCCAACAGAGCCTGGTTTTGCTCCAGAACCATGCGTTGTTCGCGAACCCGGGCCGACAAACGCCGTAGAATACGTTCTTCTTCCCGCTGCTCGGCGCGATTCAGGGCCTGGAGTTCGTTGTTCCACTCAAGCACCGAGTTCGGTTCCATGAACAGGGTCTGGCCGCTGGCCGACTCGTCGTGGATCAGGCCTTTGATGCGTCCGCGGTGGTCGGCCCGCACCGGAACCACGTACCGACCGTTGCGTTCCGTAACGATAGAGTCCTGAAACACGCCGCTGAAAGCCTCGGCATGCAGCATGTCCTCGAGTTTCCGGCGAATACGTCCGCGCAACTGCCGTGCGGACTGCCGAAGATCCCCGAGTTCGAAAGAGGCACTGTCCAGGATTTCGCCATGCTGACCGATACTGTCGCGGATCTCGCGTTGCAGACCGTTGCAGGCGACCAGGCCTTCAGCCTGCTCACCCAGCAGGGGCGCGGCCTGCTTGCCATCGAAATAAGTGCGGCAGGCGCCGGCGGCTTCCAGGCTGGACAGCACGGCCAAGAGGTCTTCGGCCGGCAGCCAACTGCCATCGGCATGCAGGTGACGCAAGGCGGGCTGCAAATCGCGGCACCCCCCCAAGGGAGGACGCCCCATATCCTCAAACAGGGTCCCCATTTCAGCGACTTCGGCCAGGGCATCGGCCACCTGATGCCGATCTTCCAGCGGTTGCAGTGCCTGAACCCTTGCGTATCCCGGCTCGGTGACGGTATGTCCCGCCAGCAGCCGGACAATCTTGTCGTACTCAAGAACCCTGAGGGTTTCCTCGCTCATCAACTCCGTATTCCTGCTGAATGCTCAGGTATTGTTTGAAACCGATCCCCCCAGTTGCCTGCCATGGCGAAACAGGGTTTCCCCCATATCGACCAGCGGGGGCGACAGGCGTGATTGTCGAAGATAGTCCCCGGCCTGATCCGGCAACGGGCTGCGACTGAGACAGAACAGCAGCAGAATCAATACCGCACCGCCCTGAAGAATCCCGAACAAACCTCCCGCCACCCGATTGAAACCGCCGAGGAACAACAACTTGATGAAACGTGACAGAATAAACCCAATCAAGGCAAAAGTCAAGACCGTGAGCAGAAACAGCGCTGCGAACGCAATAACCACACAGAGCTGTGGAGGCAGGGCGAAGGTATTGATAATGCCCTCAGCCAGATAGGGATGAAAGCGTAAAGCCACCACCACCCCGCCGAACAACCCGAGCAGCGAACAAAGCTCCTTGAGCAGGCCGCGCACCAGCCCCTTGATCAGAAACAGGGCCAGCACCACCATGATGGCGATATCGACTGCATTCATAGAGCATCCCCCGTGCGGCAATCAGCGATTAAGACGCTCCCTGACCATGTTGCTGACCTCTTTACCGTCGGCCCGGCCACGGGTCTGCGCCGATACTATTTTCATGACCCTGCCCATATCCCGGGGATCGGATGCCCCGGTCTCGGTCACCGCCGCCTCGATCAGAGCGGCGATTTCTTCCCGGCTCAGCGGCGTCGGCAGAAACTCCTGCAGAATGGCCAGTTCGGCCTCTTCCTTTTCGGCCAACTCGTTGCGATCGCCTTCCCGGTAAAGCGCCACCGATTCCTTGCGCTGCTTGACCAGTGAGGACAGGACGCCGATGACATCATCGTCGCCAAGTTCCGAATGCTGTTCGATTTCGCGATTCTTGATTGCGGCCAGCACCATGCGCACGGTAGTGAGACGCAAGCTGTCCTTGGCTTTCATCGCAGCCTTCATGGCATCATTGAGCTGCTGCTTAAGACTCATGGTGATCCACCTTTATAAAATAAGCTTTGAAAAAAATGCTGGCGCCAGCCTCGATTTGCGAGCCATTTTACCGGCAGGCGAACGCGAAAATCCTCAAGCCTTGCGACCGGCCTTTTCCTCGATACCGGAAAGACCGAACCGCCGTCGCAGCTCGGCGTAAATACGCTCCGGGGGCAAACCGTAATAACCGAGCAGTACCAGCACATGGAAAAACAGGTCGGCGATTTCGTAAACGACCTCCTCGGGGTTACCGCCCTTTCCGGCTACGGCCGTCTCGGTAGCCTCCTCGCCGATTTTACTGAGAATCTTGTCCAGCCCCTTGGAAAACAGGGACGCTACATAGGACTTTTGCGACGGATTGTCGCGACGTTGCAGCACCACCCGATAAACCTGTCCCAGGATATCGACGTGCCGGTCGGCAACCTCACCCTCCTGGCGAAAAAGCACGGTTTTGAAACAATCGCGCGGCTCGCCACCCTGCTCCACGGAAACCAGCAGGCAATCGCCGGAGCAACTCAGGCGAATTTCCTTCACCCGTTGAGGCGCGTCGGCATCGGGCGAAACCAGGGAATTACCGGAACGCGAGAAACGGTGCAAAAACCCGCTTTCAAGACTGAGACGCAAAGCCTCGGCGTTGAGATGCGAAAGCATCAGAACTTCGCCGCTATGAGCGCAACGCACTACCGCCGGCAACAGCCCGTCTGCATCGTAACGGATATCGGACAAATCGATCATAATCCCGCCCCCTGACGTCTCGTCAATCACAGCCGCGCCGGAACGCCGCGCTGCTGCAGATATTCCTTGCACTCACGAATGGTGTATTCGCGAAAATGGAAAATACTGGCAGCCAGAGCGGCACTGGCGCCCCCCTCGGTCAACCCCTGGCGAATATGTTCCAGATTGCCGACACCGCCGGAAGCAATCACCGGAATACTGACGAGATCGCTGATGGTGCGGGTCAAGGGGATATCGTAACCGTCCTTGGTGCCATCCTTGTCCATGGAAGTCAGCAGAATTTCGCCTGCACCGTAAGCCTCCATGCGCATCGCCCATTCCATGACGTCGATACCGGTCGGCGTACGCCCTCCGTGGACATACACCTCCCAGCGCTGAGGGTCGCTGCCGGGCACACGGCGGGCATCGATGGCCACCACGATGCACTGGGAACCGAAGCGCTCGGCTGCCTCCTTGACGAATTCAGGATTATTCACCGCTTCGGTGTTGATGGATACCTTGTCGGCACCGGCATTGAGCAGGTTACGGATATCTTCGATGGTACGGATACCGCCACCGACGGTCAGGGGCATGAATACCCTTTCCGCCGTACGCGCCACCACGTCGAGGATGATATTGCGCTTATCGCTGGAAGCCGTTATATCGAGGAAAGTCAGTTCATCGGCCCCCTGGGCATCGTAGGCTTCGGCTGCTTCAACCGGATCGCCGGCATCGCGCAATTCGAGGAACTGAACCCCTTTGACCACTCGGCCGTCCTTGACATCGAGACAGGGGATAATACGTTTCGTCAGCATGGCTCGTCCTTCACAAGATAAGAACGCCGCAACCCGATTGCAAGGCCTGCGGAGTAATTAATTCGATCGAAGACCGGAAACGATCAACAGAGCTTTCACCGCGGAGCCGCAGAGGATTTTATGGTGACCGCATTGCTTTTCTCGGCGGATTCTGCGGCTATTTATCGGTCATTCGTAAAAATCGACGTCATGGCCCACCGGGGCCGCCTGCGAAAACATTCAAGATATCAGGCTTTGCTCTTTGTCAGGGCGACGGCCTTCCGCAGATCGAGGCTGCCGGTATATAAAGCCTTGCCGGTGATTACGCCGGTCACGCCGTACCGCTCGATGGTCATCAGGCGTGCGATATCGTCGAGACAGGAAACGCCGCCTGAAGCGATTACCGGTATCGAAATCGATTCGGCCAAAGCGCGAGTTGCCTCAAGGTTCGGCCCGCCCATCATGCCGTCACGAGCGATGTCGGTGTAGATGATCGCCTCGACGCCGAAACCTTCCATCTCCCTGGCCAGTTCGGTGGCCAGCTTTTCGGTAACGTCGGCCCAGCCGCGCACCGCCACCATTCCGTCCCGGGCGTCTATGCCGACCACGACATGTCCGGGAAACCGACGACAGGCCTCCCGAACCAGTCCAGGATTTTCCTTGGCGACCGTGCCGAGAATGACCCGGTCGATGCCAAGGTCGAGATAGGCTTCGATAGTCTGAAGGTCGCGGATTCCTCCCCCCAGTTCCGTGGGGATGGAAACCGCTTCGACAATGGCGCGAATTGCATCGCGATTGCGCGGCACACCGGCAAAAGCGCCGTCGAGATCGACGATATGCAACAGTTCGCCGCCTTGTTCCTGCCAACTGCGGGCCTGGGCACCGGGATCGTCGTTGTAGACGGTATCCTTCTCCATCAAGCCCTGTTCAAGACGTACGCAGCGCCCCTCCTTCAAGTCGATAGCGGGAATTACGATCATTATAAATCTCCGAAATTCTTGAGAATCTTCAACCCAACCCGTTGACTTTTTTCGGGGTGGAACTGGGTAGCCATGACATTGTCCCGCCATATTGCGGCACAAAAGGTTCGTCCGTAATCGGCGGTGGCTGCAACCACCGATTCGTCCTCGGGCACGACATAATAGGAGTGCACGAAATAGACCGACTCGCCACTCCTAAGGCCGGTGAAAATGGGCGAGGTCCGACGAATATCGATCTGATTCCAGCCCATGTGCGGCACCTTGAGCACTTGCCCCTGATTATGAATATCCCCGGGGAAGCGCACCACTCGGCCGGGGATAATATCCAGTCCTTTGTGATGGCCGAACTCCTCGCTTTCGGTGAACAGCAACTGCAGTCCGAGACAAATACCGAGAAACGGCCGACCGGATTCGACATGCCGCAGTATCGGCTCGACGAAACCGCCTCGCTGCAGTTGATCCATGCAATCGCGAAATGCACCGACCCCCGGCAACACCAGCTTGTCAGCCTGCGCCACGACCGCCGGATCATCCGTCACCCGGGCATCGAAACCAACTTTTTCAAAGCCCTTCTGCACACTGCGCAGATTGCCCATCCCGTAATCGACAATAACGATCATCTGTTACAGCTTTCCTTTGGTGGACAGCACCCCTTCGATGCGGGGATCGAGACCGGCGGCCTCGTCCAGTGCCCGCGCGAAAGCCTTGAACACGCCTTCGATCATGTGGTGCAGATTTCGGCCGTAGACCAGATTGACATGAACGTTGGCCCCGGCATGGTTACAGAATGCAGTAAAAAACTCCTCGACCAGTTCGGCATCGAAAGTGCCGACCTTCCCTTTGGGCAGATCCATGTTAAAGACCAGGCAGGCCCGTCCGGAAAAGTCGAGGTGAACCGAAGCGAGAGTCTCGTCCATGGGAACGGTAGCCGAACCGTAGCGACGAATCCCCCGTTTGTCTCCGAGAGCTTCGGAGAAAGCCTGCCCGAGGCAGATACCGAGATCCTCCACGGAATGGTGGTCATCGACCTCAATATCGCCTTCCGCCTTGATTGTCAGGTCGAAAAACCCGTGACGGGCGAGCAGGGTGAACATGTGATTCATGAAGGGAACCGGCGTATCGATCCTGCTTTCCCCCCGGCCATCGAGAGTCAGGCTCAAATGGATGTCGGTCTCCCCGGTCTGTCGATCGATGGTGGCGCTGCGAGACATGGCAAACCCCCTTGTCAGCAGATGGTTGACTCTGGACCTACGGATGGCGCGTCCCCCATCGGGGACGAAACCTACAGATCGTTGAGGCGGATACTCACCGAACGACCATGGGCTTCCAGCCCCTCCAGCTCCGCCAGGTGCACGATGGAGGGTCCCAGACGCTCAAGGCCCGCTCGGGAAAAGGAGATGATGCTCGATTTCTTAACGAAATCATCCACGCCAAGCGGCGAGAAAAACCGTGCCGTGCCGCCTGTCGGCAGAGTATGGTTGGGGCCGGCCAGATAATCCCCGGCCGCTTCGGGGCAATGGTGCCCCATGAAAATGGCGCCGGCATGGCGGATCTTCGGCAGCAGGGAAAACGGCTCGGCGACCGCCAGCTCCAAGTGCTCCGGAGCGATGCGATTGCTGAGCGCCATCGCCTCGTTCAAATCCCTGGCGACCAGAATGGCGCCGAAATCGTCAATGGAGAGGCGGGCGATGGCAGCCCGCTGCAGGGTGGCGAGCTGCTCCTCCACGGCCTGCTGCACGCGGCGGCCGAAATCGGCATCGGTGGTCACCAGAATGGCAGCGGCCAACTCGTCATGCTCGGCCTGGGAAAGCAGGTCGACGGCGATATGCTCCGGTGTACCGCTGCCGTCGTTGATGACCAGAATTTCGCTCGGACCGGCGATCATGTCGATATCGACCTGGCCAAACACCATTCTCTTGGCGGTGGCAACATAAATGTTGCCGGGACCGGTGATCTTGTCGACCCGCGGCACGGTCGCGGTGCCGTAGGCCAGGGCGGCAACCGCCTGGGCGCCGCCGATCTTGAAAATACGATCGACACCGGCCAGGTGCGCCGCTGCCAATACGTGGGGATTGACCTCGCCCTGCGGCATGGGCACCGCCATGACCACTTCCTCCACGCCGGCCACCTTGGCGGGAACAGCGTTCATGAGCACCGAGGAAGGATAGCTGGCCTTGCCGCCGGGCACATAGATACCGACCCTCTCCAAAGGCTGCACCATCTGCCCCAGCATGACATCCTGCTCATCGGTGGTCAGCCAGGTTTCGGTTTTCTGACGGCGGTGGAAAGCGGCAATGCGATCAGCGGCAAGCCGCAAGGCCTGCAACGATGCCTCGTCGACAGCAGCTACCGCCGCTTCGATCTCATCGGACGTGACCTGCAGCTGTCCGGAGTTCAGTGTCAGACCGTCGAAACGAGCGGTATATTCGAGCAACGCTTCATCACCGCGCAGACGCACCGCCTCCACTATCTCTTCGACAGCGGCCTCAACCCCCTCCGGGGGCGTTTCCCCCCGCGCGACGATCGCACCGAGGGCCGCCTCGAATCCGGGATCATCAAACGACAACATTCGCATCATGGGCTCGCTCCTCAATCTTTGGCGGCATCCTCGGCCAGCACCCGCTCCAGATCCTGAATAATCCGGGTGATACGCTGATGCTTAGTCTTGAGACTGGCCCGATTGACGATCAGACGGCTGGTGATTTCAGCGATGGTCTCGACCTCCACCAAGCCGTTTTCACGCATAGTCGCACCCGTCGACACAAGGTCCACAATGCGTTCGGAAAGACCGACCAGCGGGGCCAATTCTATGGAACCATACAGTTTAATGAGTTCCACCTGCACACCGCGTTCGGCGAAATAACGCTCGGTGACATTGGGATACTTTGTCGCGACGCGGATGTTGGACCAGCTGGCAGGATCCTCGTCATGCAGGAGGTCGCCCGGTTCGGCGACCACCATGCGGCAATAGCCGAATTTGAGATCGAGCGGTTCGTAAAGATCCTTGCCCTGCTCCATAAGGGTATCCTTGCCCACCACCCCCAGGTCGGCACAACCATATTCGACATAGGTCGGCACATCTGTGGCCCGCACGGCCATGAAGCGGAACCTGGTCTCGGGATTCTCGAACACCAGCTTACGGCTGTCGCCCTGCATTTCGGGACAGGTGATGCCGATCCTGGCGAACAGGTCCATGGAATCGCGCATGATCCGCCCCTTGGGCAGGGCAAAAGTTATATAGTCGCTCATAAATATACAGTCCCTTGTCCTTTGTCCTTGGTCATCTGCATGCTGGTAATTGTTCCGGGGTTTACCGCTTTGGACTCTTTGCAAACGACCGATGCCCAAGGACCGATTACGCTTTTTTACGTTCAATGTGTGCGCCGAGGGTACGGAATTTTTCCTCGAGGCGCTCGTATCCGCGATCGAGATGGTAGATGCGTGCCACCTCGGTGGTGTTTTCCGCCGCCAGGCCGGCCAGTACGAGACTGGCACTGGCACGCAGGTCGGTAGCCATGACCGGTGCACCGAGCAAGCCTTTGACCCCTCGCACCTTAGCCATCTTGCCGTCGATAGAGATATCGGCTCCGAGGCGCTGCAACTCGCAGACATGCATGAAACGGTTTTCGAACACGCTTTCGGTGATGACGCTGGTGCCGTCGGCGATGCTCATCAGGGCCATGAACTGGGCCTGCATATCGGTCGGGAAGCCGGGATGCGGCTGGGTTTTGATGTCGACCGATGCGATACGACGCGGCCCCTGCACGCGCAAGGCATGGTCCTCTTCGGCAATTTCGACGCCGGCTTCCTGAAGCTTGCTAATCAAAGCCTCGAGATCGGCGTGACGGGCACCATGCAAACGCACGTCACCCCGGGTCATGGCGGCCGCCACCATGAAGGTTCCGGCCTCGATACGATCCGGCATCACCGTATGTCGCAACGGCTGCAATTCATCGACACCTTCAATAACGATGCGATCGGTGCCGGCCCCCTCGATACGGGCGCCCATGCACGTCAAGGCGGTGGCAAGGTCGACGATTTCCGGTTCGCAGGCGGCGTTTTCGAGCACCGTGGTGCCCCGTGCGAGCGATGCCGCCATGAGCAGATTTTCCGTACCGCCGACCGTCGGCACATCGAAATAGATGTTCGCGCCGTGCAACCGCTTGGCACGAGCCTCGACATATCCGTGATCGAGGTCGATACGAGCCCCCATGGCCTCCAGCCCTTTGAGATGCAGATTTATGGGCCGGGCGCCGATGGCACAGCCGCCGGGAAGACTGACCCGGGCCTGCCCGAGACGCGCCAACAGCGGACCGAGCACCAGTACCGAGGCACGCATGGTCCGCACAAGATCGTAAGGCGCTTCGACACTGCGGATATTGCTGGCGTCAATGGAGAACGTCGCTTCGTGACGATCGACATCGGCGCCGAGAATGGTCAGGAGCTTCTCTGCCGTTGCAATATCGCGCAAGGCAGGAACATTTTCGAGGTGATGTTCGCCGGCGGCGAGCAATGTCGCAAACAGCAGGGGCAGGGCCGAATTTTTGGCGCCACTGATCCGAACCTCGCCCTTGAGGCGCTTTCCTCCATGAATGACAATCTTATCCAAACTCGCTACCTTATCTTAAAGGGTTCAATCCGACCATCGCGCGACGTCGACAAAACGCGCCTGTTTGAATAGTTCAAATCCATGCGCTTCTTACAAGCGCAGCGAAGCCGCGACCCGCCGGAGACGGCTTAATCGCGGCGCCCTCCGATGACCCTCGGTACACCGCTATAATCGTCGCGGCAGAAAACCTCCGTCAGGCCGGCTTCAGCGAACAGTCGCCGTACCGCCGACGCCTGCCCCATACCGATCTCTACCAGCAGCCAGCCGCCCGGCGCCAGACGGGAAGCGGCCTGGCTCGCCAGAGCCCGGTAGAAGCACAGCCCATCATCGCCGCCATCCAACGCACGGCGCGGCTCGAAATGACGAACCTCCGGCATCAGATCGCCCAGCTCATCGGCAGGAATATAGGGAGGATTGGATACGATCAGATCAAACGGCCCTTCGGGCAAATCTGCCAGATCCCCCTCGAGAAAACGGATCCGGGACGCGACACCGTTGCGCCGGGCATTTTCTGTCGCAACCGCGAGGGTTTCGGGACATATATCGAGCGCCACCACTTCCGCATCGAGCAACTCGTGAGCCAGGGATATACCCACGGCCCCGCTGCCGGCACCTACGTCCAGCACCCGTCGTCCGCCCATCACCCGCAGGGCCTCCTCCACCAGGACCTCCGTATCCTGGCGGGGAATCAACACAGCCGGCGAAACAGAAAACGGCAGGGACCAGAATTCCGTCTCGCCCAGAATATACTGCAGGGGCTCGCGCCTGGCACGCCTTACAACCAAGGCACGGAACGCGGCAAGTTCGGCCTCTTCGAGGGGACGGTCGAAATGAAGATAGACCCCGACCCTGTCCAGACCAAGGCTGGCCCCCAGGAGCAACTCGGCATCGCGCCGGCCGCTTTCGATCCCCTTACCGCGAAAATAATCCGCTGTCCATTGCAGGATTTTCAGCACCGTCCAGGTCTGTGCCAACCTCAAGTCTCCTGAGCCGCCAGGGCCTCGCTCTGATAATGCATGGCAAGAGGCTCTATCAACTCGGAAAGATTGCCTTGCATGATGCTTTCCAACCGATAAAGGGTCAACCCGATGCGATGATCGGTGCACCGTCCCTGGGGGAAATTATAGGTGCGGATACGCTGACTGCGATCGCCGCTGCCGACCTGGCTCTTTCGATCGGCGGCCATCTGCGCCTGTTGGTCCGCAAGCATCTGATCCAGAATGCGGGACTTCAGAACCTTCATGGCCTTGGCCTTGTTCTTATGCTGGGATTTCTCGTCCTGACAGGAAACCACTACGCCTGTCGGCACATGGGTAATACGCACCGCCGACTCGGTTTTGTTGACGTGCTGGCCACCGGCACCGGAGGCACGATAAACGTCGATACGCAGATCGCTTGGATCGATATCGACATCGACATCCTCGGCCTCGGGCAACACCGCCACAGTACAAGCCGAGGTATGAATACGCCCCTGGGTTTCCGTCTCCGGAACGCGCTGTACCCGATGCGTACCGCTTTCATACTTCAACTGCGAATAGACGCGGTTGCCGCTGATCATGGCGACAACCTCCTTGAATCCGCCGGCTTCGGAGTCGGACACGCTCAGGGGCTCGACCTTCCAGCCCTGACTTTCGGCGAAACGGCTGTACATGCGAAACAGGTCGCCGGTGAACAGCGCCGCCTCGTCACCGCCGGTTCCGGCCCGAATCTCGAGGACAACGTTCTTTTCGTCGTTGGGATCTTTGGGCAGCAACAAAACCTTGAGCTGCTGCGCCAAGGCTTCACGGCGCACCTCAAGCTCGGGCAGTTCGGTCTTCGCCATCTCCCGCATTTCCGGATCGCTGTCCTGTAACAATTCGCGGTTGCCCTCGATATCGTCGCTGACCCGTTTGTAATCGCGGTACACCTGGACCACCGATGCCAGCTCGGCATGTTCGCGCGTCAGATCCAGAAAGCGTCTCTGCTGCGACATCACCTGGGGATCGGCCAGCAGGCCCTCCACTTCACGGAACCGGTCTTCCACTTCTTCAAGCTTGTTAAATATCATCGGCTGTCGATTGCTCTCTCAGGCACCATTTACAGATCGGCGAATTCCTTGCGCACATCCTCTGCATGCCCACAGGTCATGGCGCCCTCGGGGCAGGCGCCATGCAGGCAACCGGGTCCGGCCACCTCAAACAGACGCGGCGCCGCCGGCCGCACCAGGCGCAACATTTCCATCGCCAGGGCACGAATCTCCCACTGGGCCCGGCGACAACAACGCAAAGCGAAAAAGTGCAGCAACTCCCGCGCATTCATGGTCATAACCAGTTTCGTTTCGGCCGCATTGGGCAACACGAAACGGGCATCCTCAGCAGGCACCCCGGCTTCCATGAGTTCACCGTAAACCCGGTGCACCTGGTCCAGCGCCGCTTCAAAAAGGGCCAGCAATTCGGGACGCCCGGCAATAGAGGGCGGTGTGACAGCAGCGAAACGATCCTTATGGGATACATAGCGCTGACTCTGCTGCGAATAGGAAGCAAGGCGGTGGCGCACCAGCTGATGCGAGCAGGCACGGCTGATCCCCTCGACACCGAAGGTGAAAGAGACATGTTCCAGGGTAGACAGATGTCCGACAGAGAGAATCTTGGCGAGCAGCGCCTCCCTTCGGGCACTGTCATGCTGCAACAGTTTCTCGACGGAAGATGCCGAATAACACAAGCGGGCGGCGGCAGCCACCAGTCGCTCGGGTTCGGGAGTATGAGTCAAAAGTTGTACAAGCATGGCGTTCCCGACCCGGCCCTCCAGCCACGTGCCGCATCACCTGCAGGCAACGACTTGCGGGAGGCCCAAATGCAACAGGGCAGAAACGCTCATTGTCGCTTCTGCCTGTCAACAAAAAAAGAAACGGCCCCGGAGGGCCGTCTCCGGCGATTACTTGTTGAGCTTCGCGTATTTCTTGCGGAAACGATCGATGCGGCCTGCCGAATCGAGAAGTTTCTGCTTGCCGGTATAGAACGGATGGCAGGCCGAGCAAACCTCAACCTGAATGTCGTCACACTTGGTCGAGCGGGTCTGGATGACATTGCCGCAATGGCACTTGATCTCGACCGCCTCGTATTTGGGATGGATTCCTTCTTTCATGACTTCTTCTCCTTTATCGCCCTGGCTTGGTACAGGGCCTGAGCATAAAGCGGAAACACCGCAAGGCAAAGCGTATCTTTTAACATTTCAAACGACGGACCGCAAGCCTTTTCTGCCCAATGCTACTGGTTCATGGAATCGAAAAACTCTTCATTGGTCTTGGTGGCGGACAGCTTCTCCAGCAAAAACTCCATGCTGTCCACGACATTCATGGAAGAGAGCACCTTGCGCAGCAGCCACAAGCGCTGCAACTGGGTCTGGCCGACAAGCAATTCTTCACGGCGCGTCCCCGATTTGTTGACGTCGATGGCAGGGAAGGTACGCTTGTCGACCAGTCGGCGGTCAAGCAGTGCCTCCATATTGCCGGTACCTTTGAATTCCTCGAAGATAACCTCATCCATCTTACTGCCGGTATCGACCAGTGCCGTGGCGATGATGGTCAGACTGCCGCCCTCTTCGATATTGCGCGCCGCACCGAAAAAACGCTTCGGCTTATGCAGGGCATTGGAATCGACGCCGCCGGAAAGAATCTTGCCGCTCGGCGGCACGACGGTGTTATAGGCACGGGCCAACCGGGTGATGGAGTCGAGAAGGATAACCACGTCGCGCTTGTGCTCCACCAGACGACGGGCTTTCTCGATAACCATTTCCGCAACCTGGACATGGCGCGTGGCCGGCTCGTCGAACGTCGAGGAGATGACCTCCCCCTTGACGGAACGCTGCATATCGGTAACCTCTTCGGGCCGCTCGTCGATGAGCAGGACAATGAGGTAGACCTCCGGATGGTTGATGGCGATGGAATTGGCGATATCCTGCAGCAGGATGGTCTTGCCGGTACGCGGCGGAGCCACTATCAATCCGCGCTGTCCCTTGCCGATAGGCGTTACAAGGTCCATGACGCGCATGGATAGATTGTCAGGTGCGGTTTCGAGAACGATACGCTCTTCGGGATAAAGAGGAGTCAGATTGTCGAACAGGGTCTTGTCACGGGCAACGGCGGGACTCTCGAAATTGACTTCGGCGACCTTGAGCAGGGCAAAATAGCGCTCGCCTTCCTTGGGTGGGCGAATCTGCCCTGAAACCGTATCGCCGGTGCGTAGATTGAAACGACGAATCTGCGAGGGAGAAACGTAGATATCATCGGGACCGGGCAGATAGTTGGCATCGGGCGCACGCAAAAAGCCGAATCCGTCAGGGAGTATTTCCAAAACTCCTTCACCGAAGATGGCTCCGTTTTTCTCTGCGGTCACATTGAGAATGGTGAAGATCAGATCCTGTTTGCGCATGCCGGCTGCGCCGTCAAGCTTGAGTTCCTTGGCAATAGCCGCCAGCTCGGTAATCTTCTTCTCTTTAAGTTCCTTTAAGTTCATCTTTTCTCCTAAAACGCACGCCGACCATGACAAGCTCCCCGGTCGTCATGCATGCCAACCCTTGCGGGCACGCCACCTTGGCCTGTCGTTGCGGTCGCCCGGACCGTATTATGTTGCAGATCTTGGAAATGGTTACAGAAAGGGTGGGACGGTTTTCCTTATCAAATGGATACAGCTCGCGACCATTGGTTGTCGCATCGGACAATTGGAATTTTATCGCCTATGCAAAATGCTCTATTTTTACGGGATGATGTTCCGAAAGGTATCGTGGTATGGGACTTCCGTTATGAAGTATTTATCGACAGACCTGTATATTATCTACATTGTTTGAAGCAGCCTGTCAATGGCTTAATTGCTTTTTTGTGCACCGACAACCGGGGCAGAGGGCACTGCCCCGGCTGCACTCGCCTAATCTGGTTTATTCATGGATAATCCGGGCTAATCCGCTTCCGGCTTGTCAAACGGATTCATAAAGCCCGGTTTGAGCCCGCCGGCCAACTCCTTGAACAGCTTATGGTAAAGTATCGGCAACTGGCTCTGTCCGAACCAGCTTTTATCCGGCTCCGCCAGAGCACGTTCAAGGCCCGCCAGAGTAACATATTTTACGGCAACCTGATCGGTTTTATTGTAATAGGCTTCGTCAAAATCGGGATATTGCAGATTCAGGAAAGGATTCCCCACCGGACTGCGATATTCCCACACAACCTCCCCGGAAGGCAGCACCACTGCTGCCGAGACCAGGATACTGTCGTACATGGCGTCCAGGTAATTTATTTTGGTACGATCCCAACGTCGCTCCTGTCGCGACGCACCGTTGAAAATCACCACCAGCAGGGCATCGGTCACCGTGGTGCGAGCCAACCGGGAAACGGCTTCGGGGCGGAATCGATAAACATAACCGCCATTTTCGTCACCGGCGACTTTGCGTGAAACAGTGATTCGCCGGAACAACTCCGACGGGTCGCCGTCCACGGCACGTACATCGAAATAAGCCTTCTTTTCCCGCAGGAGTTCAACCAGCGAATCCTCCTTGCTCAGATTGTCCCGGCGCAGCAGGTCGATCACCTGCCGGCTTTCCGGATGGCTGATTGCCGAGCCGCTATCCACCATCAGCGGCAAAACGCCCAAGGTCTTGACCATCGACTTGTACTGATCTTTTGGAACGTTGTAAACGCCTCCGGCACAACCGGCCGCAACCGCCACCACCAGGACCAGCATCACCATGCACAACACTCGTCGCATAGACTCTGTTCTCCTTGAAAAGATTGTGACTGCATATCTCTGTTCTACCCTGGTTCTCATCCGGAGTTTCCGGGCAAACACCAGGTTAACATACTCTCAGTCAATTTTCAGTCCGGATCCCCATCCCTGATTCTCGGTTCTGCCGTTCGCCGCCAATATCTACCGAAACGCCTGTCCCCGGGGGCGCGGCCACCGACTTTAACTTTTACCTCATTATAACCACCAGAACTGTTGACAGCCCCATACAGAGGGTTTAAATTCCTTTACATTGCATATCCGTTTAGCTTTTTTTAATTCGACACAGGAGGAAATCTCCATGAACGCACCATCTGGCATAATTCGCCCATTAGTCCTGACCCTCATGTCTTTACTGCTGGTCGCCAGCCCCGCCCTGGCCGCCATCCTTGAACCGACCGGCCTGCAGGACGGCCAACTGCTGCGGAAAAATCAGGCCGAGTTCCACATAGGCTTTTCCTATGCCGACGACATGCGAAACCTGTTCCAAAGCGAAGATCGTGACCGCCGAGTTATCGAGGTGCCGTCTTTAACCTTTAATCTCGGCCTCGCTGAACGTGTCGAGGCGCAGCTGCAATACAGTTATCTGCATCTGCGTGAAAATGGCCAGGGCGATAAATTCGGCAGCGGCGACGTCACCCTTGGCCTGAAAGTTCGTCTGTGGCAGGAATCGTTGCGCCTGCCCGCCATTGCCCTGCGCCTGGCCACCAAGTTGCCGAACGCCGACGATGAGGACGATTTCGGCACCGACGAGGCCGACATTTTCCTCGACGCCCTGTTCACGCGCAACTATCCCTTATTCACTTTGTACGTCAACGCCGGATTGGCCATTCTCGGCGACCCGCGTCCGGGGAACGACGGTCAGGACGACATGTTCCGTTATGGCCTCGGCGTCAAGATTCCGGTACTGGAAAACCGCCTTGCCGCCCTGGTTTCCGTCGAAGGCATGGAAGGAGATGGATCGGTCAACAGCCGAGGCGCATTCCGCGCAGGGATCCAGGCGGAGCTGGGGCGTTTCATCTGGGATATGGGCGGTTCCGTCGGCTATGTCGACAAGAGCGAAGACTGGAGCGTGCGCACCGGTTTGACCACCTACTTCGAACTGCCCGTCGGCTGGTAATCATTTCCAGGCCGGTGCCTGCACAGGCACCGGCTTCCGCTCCCTTGCTGCAATCTTTCGCCCCGCGCCTCAGCACTCAGCACTCATAAGTCGGCACCGTCCTTCCATCGAAATATTTCACCCCCCAGGACAGTATTTCGTCGGGAGATGTCCTGCGAAGTTCTTCCGGCACAACCTGTCCCAGAAACCGCAAGGCCTCCCATATCAGCCGCCCGCCACCGCTGCTATCGAGGGAGACGGCCCCATGTCGCTTACTGACTTTTTCGCCATCAGGCGTCAAGACCAGTGGAAGATGCGCGTAGCAGGGCAGCGGATAACCGAGACAGTGATACAGATAGATCTGTCGCGGCGTGCTGCTGAGCAGGTCGGCGCCGCGCACCACCTGGGTAACTCCGCTTTCTGCATCGTCCACCACCACCGCCAACTGATAGGCGAACAATCCGTCGGCCCGCCGCAACACGAAATCCCCGACCTCGGAAGCGAGGCACTGGCGACATTCGCCGCTCAGGCAATCACAAAACACGATCGTTCGATGGGGCACGCGCATGCGCCAGGAACGGGCTTCGCGACCGTTGGGCAAACCGTTGCGGCAGGTGCCGGCGTAGATCGGCCCTTCTTCGCCGCGATGGGGAGCGCTGGCCAACACCTCCTTGCGCGAACAGCCACAGGGAAATACGTGCCCCTCATCGCGCAAGCACTCCAGCGCCGCCTCATAACGGGAAGTGCGGCGACTCTGATAGAGCACCTCTCCGTCCCATCGCAATGCCAGCGCCTCGAGCGTACGCAGAATATCATCCGCCGCCCCCGGCACCACGCGCGGGCCGTCAAGGTCCTCCATGCGCACCAGCCAGCGACCTCCGACATGTTTCGCAAGACAATAACTGCCCACCGCCGTCACCAAAGACCCGAAATGCAAAGGTCCTGTGGGACTGGGTGCAAAACGGCCAACAACCTGTGAACAAACTGGCGAAGATTTTAGTGTGATTTCTGCATTCATTGTGAAGAAAATAATGCCGGCTCAATCATCCGTCTGTCAAGAGCGTCCAGAGCCCCTTTGTATCGTAGTGAGCAAAAACAACACGCTCGGGTTCCGATTATTATTAGCCTTCCCCCCTCTGCAAAGCACTCCTCATACCGGCAGTCTTCAATTCTCCAACCTCTGTACGGATGCCAAACCGAATAGGCGTAACACGAATTTGTGGTATTTTTGTATAAAAGTAAAACCATCGCGTCTCTGCCATCTTTTCTCCGAGGAGCCCCATGTCCGCACCCCTCCGCAGAATCGGAATTTTTGTCTACCTTCTGGCAACCATCGGCCTTTTCGGCATCGGCCATCAGGACCTGTTCTGGATATGCCTTATCCTTGCCTTGATTTATTTCCTGTTATGCGGCCATGTGCAAAAGCATCTGATGTTGGCGGCAAAAACCCGGCATGAACAGATCCGGGACAAGGCCATCACACAGGGCATGAGTCAGGAGGAATTGCAGCGATTCAACCAGCTGCCCCCCCGTATCACGCCACAGGACGACAAGATGGTGCCGGTCAAACTAGCCTATCTGACACAGCTTCTCTTTATTGCCGGCATTCTGTTGTTCTGCGCTGCTTTGCTGTTCCGGCTTTTCCTTTAGAGGTTGATCTGATGAAAGATTTCCTGCTGCAGATGTTGGCCTGTCCGGCTTGTCTTCCCGCCCACTCCTTTTTGAAGGCGACCGTGCGCCGCCATCACGAGAACGATATCCTGGAGGGGGATTTACGCTGCGAAACCTGCGGCCAATGTTATCCGATCCATGATGGGCTGGCCTTTCTGGACCCCTTTCCCGCTCGATCGCCCCACAGGGGAAACGGATACGAATCGCCCAAAGCTCTGGCCTCTTACCTCTGGAGCCATTTCGGTGACCTGCTGGCCGATCCGGAAGCCTCCGCAGCCTACCGCAAATGGGCAAACCTGGTCGCGCCCGATGAAGGCCCGGCACTCGATATCGGCTCTGCCGTCGGCCGGTTCACTTTTGAACTGGCCGACAAGTGCGATTTCGTCATCGGCATCGACAAATCCGCATCTTTTATTCGCGCGGCCAGGGAGATGCTGAAGCAGGGTTCAAAAACGGTTTTCCTTCCGGAAGAGGGTCTGCTGAATCGCGAAGTAA
The DNA here is from genome assembly GCA_030154185.1 of Desulfuromonadales bacterium. GTDB lineage: Bacteria > Desulfobacterota > Desulfuromonadia > Desulfuromonadales > Syntrophotaleaceae > Syntrophotalea. The sequence goes on along the minus strand of JASKKK010000021.1, from coordinate 19,107 downwards.
CCTTACGGATTCCGGAAACATGGCGTCGTGACAACATCGAATTCGTGGTGGGAGACGCCCAGGCGCTGCCGTTCCGATCCGAGACCTTTGCCTGTGTAGCTTCCCTGAACATTGTCGACAAACTTCCCCGCCCTTTGCAGCATCTTGCGGAAATGAACCGGGTCGCCCGGCATGGCCAGGCCCAGGCGCTGGTGTCGGATCCTTTCTCCTGGTCGCAGGAAGTTGCAGAAGAGCGGCACTGGCTGGGCGGCAAGACCAGTCAACCTTTCGCTGGGCGCGGCCTGGACAACATCACGGCCCTGCTGCGCGGCGACCATCGAGTGCTGCCGACCGCCTGGCAGATCGAAAACCGGGGCCACGTCTGGTGGAAAATACGCACCCATGCCAACCATTTCGAGCTGATCCGAAGCTGTTACGTCAAAGCCCGACGGTGACCGGAAAATTGCAGCACAAACCGAGGAGTCCATCATGAAAAAGGATACGGTATGCCGCCTGTGTTCAGCCTGTTGTCCCGTAGAGGTCGATATCCGGGACGGTCGGTTGATTGCCGCACATCGTAAGTCCTTCTTACCGCCGACCCAGCAACTGAAATGTCCCAAACTGCAAGCGGCTGCGGACATCACCTATTCCCGAAAACGCCTTGTGACCCCCTTGCTCAGGGACCGTCGTAACCCATCGGGCGGCTTTCGCCAGGTCGAATGGGATGAAGCCCTCGATGCCGTGGCCACCCGCATGCAGGACGTGAAAAGGCGACACGGAGCCCAGTCCGTCGCCTGGCTGCGGGGCATGGCCGCAGACTGGGGCGCCCCCTGGGACTACGCCAGCCGCCTGATGCACGCATTCGGTTCGCCCAATGTCATCGGCAACGGGTCGGTCTGCCATGTCGCACGGGAAATGGCCCACAACTTCACCTATGGGGCCATGACCATTCCTCAAATCAAAGACTCGCGCTGCATCGTGATATGGGGGAAAAACGATCGCAACACCTGCCCGCCGGCTTTTGAAGCCATCCTTTATGCCCGTCAACGAGGCGCCCGCCTGATCGTTATCGACCCGGTGCGCACGGCCTTGGCGGAAATGGCCGATACGTGGTTGCAGATCAAGCCCGGCCATGACGGTCTGCTGGCCATGGCCATGATCGCAACCATCATCGAAGAAGAGTTGCATGACCGTGATTTCGTGCAGAACTGGTGCATCGGTTTCGACAAGCTGAAACGCGTGGCGCAAAATTTTTCTCCCGAAACCGTGGCCGAGGAACTCTGGCTGGACGCCGCCGCGATTCGCAAAATCGCGCGCCATTACGCTACCACGGCGCCGGCATGCATCGTCGACGGCAACGGCCTCGACATGCAGCTGCAGGTCTTCGACGCCACACGAGCGGTCTGCATGCTGCGCGCCTTGACCGGCAATCTCGACCGCCCCGGCGGTGACCTGATTCCGCAACCGGTTCCGACGCGCGACATACAACTCAAAGAGCGGCTCCCCAGCGGCCTGCCGCCGGTGACCTGCGACTATCCGCTGTTCAACGGCTTCCACGCCAACTGGGGGCTGCATGCCCAGTCGTCCCTGGTCGATGCCATTCTCGAGAAGCGCCCTTATCCCGTTCGCATGCTGATCGTACAATCGGGCAACCCGGCAGTGACCATGACCGACACCAACCGGGTGCGCAAAGCCCTGCAAAGCCTGGAATGCCTCGTCGCCATAGACCTGTTCGCCACACAGACCTCCCGACTGGCCGATATCGTGCTGCCCGCCGCCGGATGTTTCGAAAAAACCCAGCTCAATCGAGCTTCCCTGCGTCACAGCCTGGTGATCCTGCAGAATCAAATCATCGATTGCGTTGGAAACAGTTGGCCCGACTGGAAAATAACCTTCGAATTGGGGCGCAGGCTCGGACTTGAAAAAGAGTTTCCCTGGAAAACCGTGGAGGAGGCCATCGACTTCCAGCTTGAGCCGGCAGACCTGACAACCGCCCAATTGCAAACCCATCCCCAGGGCATAGGCACCCGCCAGGTCGCCTTTGCAAAATACCGGGAGTCGGGATTCAAAACCCCCTCCGGCAAGGTGGAACTCTGCTCGGGACGACTGGATGCTCATGGCTACTCGTCGTCACCCTTCGAACAGGGTTTCGGCACCCCTTTGAGCTTTGCCGACCGTCGCACCACATACCCCTTCATCGGTATCAGCGGCGAGCGCAGCAGTCGGTACACCCACTCCCAGTTTCGCCAGATTGAATCTTTGCGGCAACAGGAACCCGAAGGGTATGTCGACATTCATCCGTACGATGCCCGCAGACTCGGGATCAGCGACAACCAGCTGCTGAAGATTTCTACTCCCAAAGGCTCGATTCACATGAAAGCGCGGATCTCCGATATCGTGCATACCGGATCGGTCCTCATCGCGTGGGGATGGGGTGAAGTGGATCCGACCCTGAGCCTCAACAATCTTACCGACGATACCTGTCGCAATCCGATAACCGCCACCCCCTCCAATCGCTGTTTCATGTGCAGGGTGGAAAAATGCGGGGATTGAAAAAAAGCCGCCGAGATGCAGATGCAACCATCCCGGCGGCTTTACCCTCGCCTGCGGTATGCAATGATGCCGAATCAACCGCCCTGAATCGAACTATTTCGGTCGTTTATAAATCCTGCCGATCAGCAACAGCAACAGCACCAGAGTCAGAAGCCGCCAGACCAGCAACGAATTCCACAATCCTTCCAGCAACTGCCCGAATTGCATGAACCATTCGTACAGGCTGTCGCCCAGCATCGCGCGCATTGAATTCATAAAAATCGACCGCCTCCCCCTCGGCAAAACGTCTTGCCTCAAAAACACGAGCCTTTCGTCATCCCGATTCCGCAGGTAGACACGGCAACTCCCGGAAATACGGGCGCTTCTTCAAGGTTTTCGAGAAATCGAGCCCTAAAACACAGTCCAGATAGTTCTCCACCACTAACATAAAGTAACCGATACGGATATTCGTAAACGCTCCTTTTGCAAGAGAAACCGGTCTGTAAAGTTTGCCCCAGATTTTTGGACAGGCAAGCTGGAGGATGCAATATCGGGCCATTTCCGGATGATAACTATCTCGACACCGGCTTGCCGTTAAGTTTTCCCGCTCCATCTTTAAAAGCAAAATCGGCCACCAGGCTGCCATCGTCGTTCCGAATAAGAATGTTTTGTGCAACCAGGGTATCGGAGAGACTTTCAGCCCGACGGGTAAGCTCCTGGACCGGAAGATGCTCTCCCCGCATGGCACTGATCAGGCGATACCCGGAGGTAAAGGCTCCATCCTCAAAATGCAGCGTCGCCTCCGCCCGGACCGCATTCACATCGAAAACGGGACGGATTTTGCGTCCCATGTCTTCCAGATCGACAGCTCCCCGGGCACTGATCTTTCCGGCATCGGTCTCCAGCTCGAAGTTTTCCAGCTTGACGTGCAAGCCTTTCTGCAGCAGTTCCATGGTCTTCGAAAAGACCTGCAGCTGAATCAGAAAAGGATCGATTTCGTCACCGGTCAAGGCCTTTTTGGACATGGCGCCGTATGTTTCCTGAAGCGCCCTGACGGCCTTCGCGTTCATACCGGTGATCGCGAACTTCAAGCGACCGCGGCGACACACCTCGTCCGCAATTTCCAAACTGTCGAAATCGATATCCACATATTGATTCAGCATGCCGTCGTCGAGGGTGCTGTTAAAACGGTAGGCGAGATTATTCAATACATACCTTGCCGCATCATCGGAACCGAAGTCGATTTCATCGGCTCTCAACACGCCATCTCCAAGAGGAAAACCGCCCTGCTCCCGGTAATGGACAACGCCATGGAATCCCTTGACGGCACCCGCGCCGGAATCCGCCTTTTGAAACCGTATGCCCTCGATACGAAAATCGACATCACCGTCATCCATGGCGGAATTCAGGCTGGCGTTCATTTCCAGGCCGTCCAGGCTGATCTCATGGCCGCCCCCTCCCACTTCGACGGCAGCCATTTTCATCCGGATGTCGGATTGTCCATCCAATCTGAAACGGCTGATCACCTGCAATTGATCGAAGGGCAGACCGGACTCGATTTCAGCCAGTTCTTCTTTATGGTAGGCTTCGCGATCGACGGTGGTCACCACCTTTGCCCCCCATGGCAGATGGGTCATCCTATGCAGAAAATGCAGGGGCGGCGAGGCTTTAACCATCATGGTGGTTTCGGCCTGGGAGTGCAGAAATCCCCTGTCGTAATTATCGAGACTCACACTTATTGCGTGGCCATACAACTCTCTCGCCTTCTCCACCTGCAAGGCGAAGATTTTTTCCGTCTTTACACTCGAATACCAGGTCGCGGCCAGCAAGCCGACAATCAGCAGCCCCCCTGCGATGATGACGATTTTTTTCATTGTCCCTCCCGACAATAGAGATTTTCCCGTTCCGGATCCTCGGGGGATTCATTCTGGAATCCCGGCATCAGCATGATGCGTTGTCGCCCTGCGGACGTTTCCGGAGGTTACACGGGAAGTATATCCGCCTCCCGACGCCTCGACCATTTCCAGAAAATGGCCGATACAAGGGACACGGTCTTCCGGATGATGGGTCACGTAAAGGAGCTGAATATGCCCATGGCTGCCGAGATGGTCGATAAGCTTCAACACCATTTCCCGGTTCACCGCATCGAGCCCCTGGCACGGTTCATCCAGAATCAGCAACCGCGGCTGTTTGACCATGGCCCTGGCGATGAGAACCATGCGCTGCTCACCGTAAGACAAACTGCGCAACGGAGCATTTCGCTTGTCCTGCAGATGCAGGATCTCCAACCATTGCCGGGCGATGGCATGCTGTTTTGGCGAACAACGCCGATAAACTCCGATACTGTCGAAAAATCCTGAAATGACGGCAAGCTCAGCCGTTACCCCGACCCGATAACTCTGCTGGAAAGCGGTGGATACCAGGCCGATATGTTTTTTGATATCCCAGATGCTTTCCCCGGTACCGCGCTGCCGACCGAACAGGCGGAGATCGTTGGCATACGCCTGGGGGTTGTCGCCGGAAACCAGGGTCAGCAAGGTTGTTTTTCCGGAGCCGTTGGGCCCGGTAATCTTCCAGTGCTGACCGGGCAACACCGTCCAGTCGAGGCGGTTCAATATATATCTGCCGTCGTAGCGCACCACGACGTCTTTCATTTCGATTAGCGGTACATGCTCGTTCCACTCCCCGCTGTTATGGTTTTCTGGAATATCCGGCAGGCATTCAGGAAGGGAATAGTGAAAAGAGTGCAGCCGCAACAGTGCCTCGGATGCGAGGATCGATTCGCGGGGACCATGGTCAAAAATGCTGCTGTCGCGAATATAGGCGATGTGGGTTATGCAGGGCAAAATTTCGCTGAAACGGTTCAGCAGCAGGACGATACGCATTCCCTCTCGCACCAGGGATGCGATCAAGTCTCTGAGCACCTTACAGGAGGTCTGATCCAGCCCGTCGAACGGCTCGTCGAGCACCAGCAGTTCCGGGTTTTCCAGCAAGGCCCGACAGATCACCACCTTGCGCATCTCGCCTGTCGACAAGAACCGGATGCCGCGATCGAGCATTCCGGCAAGATGAAACTGTCCGGCAAGTTCAGGGAGTCTGTGCGCAGCATCGGGCTGTCCTTCCAGAACGAAATCCCGTACCGGCGTGCCCTGATCGATGCGATCCAGAAAATCTGTATCGTCGTTATAGCGCTCGATCTCAAGAATCTCGTCGACCGTTTCGAAAGAGATGTAGACCGGCTTCTCCACGGTTTCAAGCGTGCCGGAAAGCACCTCGAGTTCGCCGCACAACAGTCGACCCAGAGTTGATTTTCCCGAGCCGTTGGCACCGACCACGGCCCATTGCTCACCGGGGCCGATTTGCAGATTGACATTCTTCAGTCGGCCATGCTCACCGATACGTGCCGTAACTCCGTTAAGACCGATAACCGTCAATCTTCTTCCCCATGAATACCGATTGTCTGGTTCGTGTAAAATGGATACCCAACCTTGGATACCCAACCTGCTTGAATCGCCTGCCGTCATTGCAATGGTAAGACCCTTTGACGGTTATAGTCAAAGGCAATCATCCGAAACCGTAGCCTGGATTCGGGCGATTGCCTTGCCGGTACAACAGCCTGCGGCATCCTGAAAAGGCAATCGAAATCATGGGCTGTTCTGTAATGTAAGACCTTAAGAGTTTATTTTATCAGCAGGGCGGGACCTTGTTTTCGTCTTGCCACGTAGAAAAAGACCATGGTGGGAGCTTTCCGACATCCTGACAGGGTCAGGGATAGGGTTTATGCGGATCGGCCTTGAGGCGCATGTCGAAAACACCGAGCAAAGCCCAGGCGGCCGCGCGCGGCGGCATGCGCAGCAGCTTGCGCTGAAAGGCATGCATGCCGCCGGGTACGTGGGCAAGCAGGTAATCGAGAGCAGCCTGCTGATCCGGTTGCCACACCAGTTGCATCAATTCATCGGCGGTCTCTTCCTGAGCCAGACAGCGGCAATCGTCCAGGCCCCAGGACATGAGTTGGAAAACAGGGAGTATCGCAGGGTGTTCTGACACGCCGACGATCTTCAGTTTCAGGCTTGCCAGGCGGTTCAAAGGGGTCAACCGCAGATATGCGGGTCTCTTGAAAGTCTTTTTGTCGCACATGGTAAGACACCGACTCCGACTTGCCGGCCGGACTTCCCCGAGAGGGGAAATTGGGCCGTTCAACGGGTGACTATCGCATCGAATTTGCACTTTTCCATACAGACACCGCATTTGACGCATTTGCTCTGATCGATGACGTGTACTTCTTTGACCTGGCCGCTGATGCATTCGACCGGGCAGACCTTGGCACACAGGGTACAGCCGACACATTTGTCTTTGAGGATGACGTATTGCAGAAGCTGCTGGCAAACCCCGGCGGGGCAGCGCTTTTCCTTTATATGAGCGAGATACTCATCGCGAAAAACCCGCACCGTCGACAATATGGGGTTGGGCATGGTCTGCCCGAGCCCGCACAGGGCGGTATCCTTGATGGTCTGGGCCAGCGTAACCAGTATCTCGAGATCGTCTTCCGTGGCCTGGCCGATGGTAATCTTATCGAGCAGTTCCCACAGACGCTTGGATCCGACACGACATGGCGTACACTTGCCGCAGCTTTCGTCCATGGTGAATTGGAGGAAAAACTTGGCGATCGCCACCATGCAGGCGTCCTCATCCATAACGATCATGCCCCCCGAGCCCATGATCGACTCGCGCGCGGCAAGATTTTCGTAATCGATGGGAGCATCGAGATCCTTGTAGGTCAGGACCCCGCCGGACGGTCCGCCGGTCTGCACGGCTTTGAACTTCTTGTCTCCCGGACAGCCGCCGCCGATATCGAAAATAACCTCCCTGAGGGTAATCCCCATGGGCACTTCGATAAGGCCGACGTTGCAGATCTTACCGACCAGGGAAAAGACCTTGGTCCCCTTGGCGGTTGGCGAGCCTATGCCGCTGAACCACTCGGCCCCCTTCATCATGATGGCGGGAACATTGGCCAGAGTCTCGACATTATTGACGATGGTCGGTTGATCCCAGTAGCCGGATTGCGCGGGGAACGGCGGCTTGGTATAAGGCTCGCCGCGATTGCCTTCGATGGAGCGGATCAAGGCGGTTTCTTCTCCACAGACAAAAGCGCCCGCCCCGTATTTGAGCTCGATATCGAAACAAAAATCGCTGCCGAGGATATTTTTTCCCAGCAGTCCGCAGCTGCAGGCCTGTTCGATGGCTTTACGCAAACGCCGTATCGCCAGGGGATATTCGGCACGAATGTAGACGGCTCCGTGTTTGGCGCCGATGGCGTATCCGGCAACCATCATGCCTTCGATAACGCTGTGAGGATCGCCTTCGAGGACCGCACGGTCCATGAAGGCCCCGGGGTCGCCTTCATCGGCATTGCAGACGATGTATTTGGTCTCCGCTTCGTATTTGGATGCAAATCCCCATTTGACGCCGGTAGGAAAACCGGCTCCTCCCCGTCCGCGCAGTCCGCTTTGGGTCATTTCTTCGATGACCTGCTGCGGCGTCAGGTCGGTCACACAGCGACCGATGGCCTGATAGCCGCCTACGGCTATATAAGCGTCGATTTCCTCCGGGTCGATGAATCCGGAATTGCGGGTTGCGATGCGCAATTGTTTTTTTTCGGACACGGCTACACCCCCTCGTTGGTTGTATCGTTTTCACTCCAAACCCGGCTTGATGATGGAAGCAGCATCTGCCACCGTTCATTGCAGACCGCCCTGACCGAACCGGGCTGATTTCAACGCTGTCGGGAAACAATAAAAGTATGCCGCAATTTGGCAGGAAAAAAAGTGGGTGGCGGAATTTTAGCTGGTGTCCATCCGCAAACGTCGGATGGACACCAGCGTCGTCTTCTTATGGGAAATGAGCAATTTTTTCCAAGATCAAGCAAATCAAGCTCTTGCACGGAGGCGTAGATGTCTACGCCGCACACGCAAGGGTGTAGATTGACGCGGAGATCGGGCAAAGGGGCCGTTTCCGGATGAAAACGAGCTGGGAGAAATGTGTTACGGGAGGCAAGAAGCCGGCATCCGAGACGATAAAGCTTACTCGAGATAAAAGGCAAAGGCCCCTTTGCCTGCATGTTTGACCTTGTACATGGCCGTATCGGCCCTGCTGATAAGGTCATCGGCCGACACACCATGCTCGGGATAAAGACTGATGCCGATGGAAGCCCCGATGGTACAGCGTTCATCCCGGATGATAAAAGGCGCGGATATGGACTCCAGAACCTTCTTCGCCACCAGACGTGCGTCTTCTTTGCCCTTGATCCTGGTCAGAACGAGGCCGAACTCATCCCCCCCCAATCGCGCGGCGGTATCGGCGGCACGCAGCAGATGACCGAGCCGCCGGCCGATGATTTCCAACACCTCGTCGCCGGCGGTATGTCCCATGCAGTCATTGATGGCCTTGAACCCATCCAGATCGATGAACATCATGGCCAGATGCCCGCCATTACGTTGGGCCTGCGCCAGGGCCTGCTCGAGCCGGTCGATAAGCAGGCGCCGATTGGGCAGCCCCGTCAGGGCATCATGGGTTGCCTGCTGTTGTAATTTTCGATTGAGAATCAACAGCTGCTGCTGGGCATTTTTCTGTTCGGTGATATCGGTTGTGACCCCGGCCGTGCGATAAAGATTGCCCTGGTGATCCAATACGGGAAATCTGCGATCCCGAACCCAGGAGATGGAATTGTCGGGCCGGATCACCCGGTATTCGAGTTGCTGGCTTTCAAGGGGCAAACTCTCCATTCGAGAACGGACCATGTGGCGATCATCCGGATGAATTCCCTCCACAAAGGACAGGGGGGCACGATACAATTCCTCCCGCTTGCGCCCCCAGATCTTTTCATAGGCAGGACTGACATACAACAACTCCTTGAAATCGGCACTGCTGAGCCAGAAAACATCGTCGATACTTTCGGTCACAAGGCGGAATTTTTCCTCGCTCTCCTGTACTCGGCGTTCTATGCTGTCCTTATGCAGAGCCACTTCAATACCGATGCGCAGATCCCTTTCCTGGAAAGGTTTGAGAATATAGCCGCAGGGATCCGAATGTTTGACCTGCTCCACCGTATCCTCGTCGGCATGGGAGGTAAGAAAAATGACCGGTATCCGGAATTTTCTGCGAATTTCTCTTGCAGCTTCGATGCCGCTCATCTCTCCATTGAGACAGATGTCCATCAGCACCAGGTCCGGGTTGAGGGTCCCGGCACATTCGACAGCGCTCTCTCCGCTGGAGACGACGGCACACACCTCGTAGCCCATCTGCTGGAGACGGGTTTTGAGTTCCAGGGCGATAAACGCCTCATCCTCCACGACCAGCAACTTTATCTTCAATGCAGACGCTCCTTCGAACGGTCCTTTCAGGCACGAGGCATCGTCAATGCCCCTATCCGGAAAAAGATATATCAAAGCAGGCACCGCGATCGCTATGCACCTGCATGGTTGCATTGAGCTGCTCGACCAATGCACAAACCAGTTGCAGCCCCAGGGTTTCCGCTTCAAGATAGTTGAAGTTTTCCGGCAGACCGATACCATCATCCGCAACGCATAGATTCACCTGTCGCCCCTGGCGGCGGATTTCAACCTTGACCGACCCGCTCCGCCCTTCTGGAAAAGCGTGTTTCAAGGCATTGGAAAGCAGTTCGGTAATGAGCAGCCCGCAGGGAACCACCTTTTCGATATCGAGCATGATATCGGCAACGGAGACGGTACAGACGACGGGAGACGGAGTCATCATAAAGGTCTGTTGCACCTGCGACACCAGGTTCCGCACATATTCCCGCAGACTGATATCGGCAAGATTTTTCGATTGATAAAGCTGTTCGTGGGCCAGGGCCATGGAACATATCCGGTTCTGGCTTTCGGCAAACAGTTCTTTCGTTTCCGGATCGTGCAGTTTCTGCGACTGCAGATACAACAGACTCGATACCACCTGGAGATTGTTCTTCACCCGATGGTGGATTTCCTTGATCAACACCTCTTTTTCTGCCAGCGACTGCTTGATGCGCTCTTCGGCATGTTTACGTTCGGTTACGTCGATGATAATGCCCTGATAGTGGGTAACCTGCCCTTCGTCATCACGCTCGACAATGGTCTGATCGTTGACCCACCGCACTTTCCCTCCCCCGCCTAGAATCCGGTACTCCTGTTCGAATCGGTCGCTACCCCGGGTCACGTATACCTCGACTTCTCTTTCGACCCGCGCCCGGTCCTGCGGATGAATAATGGAGGAGAAAACCAGGGAACCGGAGAGAAATTCTTCGGGCTCGTAACCGAATTGGGTGATGTTCTTGGAAACCAGCACCACCGGCCACCCGGGTTCCGCCCGCCACCGAAAAAGAACCACCGGACTGTTTTCGACCACCAGATTAGCCTGGAGCAATTGCCGCTCCACCTGCTTGCGATCGGAAATATCGACCAGCAGGTTAAGCCCCCCCACCAGCATCCCCTCGGCATCGTAAAGGGGTTCGGGATAGGCGATGACATGGGCGTATTCGCCGGAGGCCCTTTCGATGAGGATTTCCCGTCCCTGGAAACGCTTGCCATGCAGCAGCGTCTGAGCCATGGGACTCTCGTCGAATGCCATGGGCCGACCGTCGGGATACCACAGGCGCTTCAAACCGCACCAGCGATCCTGGTTGAGCCTTGGTTCGCCCCCCCACAGCTGGGCGGCGTTGCAATTAAAAAACGTAATGCGGCCCTCGGCATCGGTGGTGTAGGCGGCAATGGGAAGGACCTCCATCAGCCGTCGATAACGTTTTTCACTTTGACGCAAGATTTCTTCAGTTGCCTTGCGCTCGGAAATATCGGTAACGAATGTGCAATGATATTTCCTGCCGTCAAACTCCACGTGATTGACTCGCACCTCGACCGGATATACCCTGCCATCCTTAGCCTGATGCAGGGTTTCCATAACCCGGGAATCTCCGCCGCGAAGTTTTTGCCAGTTCCGTTTGAATTCCTCCTGGGAAAAAATCGGATCGAAATCGTAGATGGACAAACCGGTGAGTTCTTCCCGACTATAACCCAAGGCGCGACAGGCGGCCTCGTTGACGTAGACTACCCTGCCTTCTTCATCCAACCAGAATGCCTGGTCGGAGGTATGGTCGACAACATATTGCGTAAGACGCAGCTTATCTTCAGCGCTCTTGCGCTTTGAAACATCCTCGATAAACTCTTCCAGTTCAAGACGGCCGTTGTCCTCGCGAACCGCCCGGATATGGAACCTGCAGGTGACAATGCTGTCGTCGCTGCAGCGCAGCCTTTCTTCGAAAATCTGCCATGCGGACCGGGAAAGAACCTTCTCGATCATCACCTGCCTGCGAAGGGGATCGGCAAAAATGGTCTCGGCAATACTCGTGCGATTAACCCTGTGTATCAGAGCTTCGGGCGAAGCGTACTTCAAGATACGGGCAAATACCGGATTCGCGCTGAGGATACGGCCATTCGGCGTGGAACGCAACATGCCGACGGGAGCATTATCGAAAAGGTTTCTGTAGCGTTTTTCCGAAGCATACAGCGCCTGTTCGACTGCCCAGGCGCTTTCGGACACGGTGCCGACATTATAACCATGATCCCGTAGAAGCGTCTTTACCGCTTCAACATCATGTCCGAGACCGTCCAATGTCAGGATTGTTTTCATGCATGCTCCAGGCCTTCGGAATCCCGGCTTTTGAGAATAAAGTCATCTTTCAGTTTATTTGATAACTATTGGTCAAAGCAATAGAAAAGCATTTTAAGAGCGAACAAATAAATATATTATCAAGAGTAAGACTTAGTATGAACCTGAATCGATACTGCAGATCAGTCACCCTCTTGTGAACTTCTTTATATCCCGATATAATAAGCAGGCATGGAATTACTTCATGCAATTAAACGTGCGAACTAAAATTTTTTCAGAATAATTCTTTTTTATTTTCTAAAACCAACGAAAAACATGATTTATTTTCGAAACAATGAAAAACACCAAGACTAAAATCCTGCTGGTGGAAGATGAAGCCATTACCGCTCTTGCTATGGTCGGGGCGCTTAAAAACATGGGTTACGAGACCTGCAAGCCGGTCGCCACAGGAGAAAAAGCTCTTCAGAGTCTTACCGACGAAAAACCGGACGTGGTCCTGATGGATATCAACCTGAGCGGTGACATGGACGGCATCGAAACCGCCAGTCTCATGATGGAAACCGGACATCGAGCCATTATTTTTATCACCGGTTATTCGTGTGGCCAGGTATATGAGCGGGCCAAGGCCCTGAGCCCTGTAGCGATTTTTGCCAAACCGGTCAGGCCCCTCGACCTTAAAACCGCCATCGACTCCGTAGCGCCTTCACCCTGACCTGCCGACCATTAAATCGTCTTATCCGTCACGCCATCAAGGTCGTTTCAACCCGCGCCGTCCGCCACTTCTCACAGTTGCCTCAGAGCATCCTCCAGGCGATCACATCCTTTTATCAGCCGCGGGAACATGCCGACCGCCAGCCCCCTCGGTCATTCGTTGAAATCCCGACCAGGTTGCCAGGGCTGCACTGCCATCGAAATCGACACCTGCGCCCCGCACACCGAGCTCGGTAGCCTCCAGATAAAAATCGAAACCGGGCAGAACCACCTCATGAACCTTCTCGAGCCATAGGTCGCAGAGCCCTCTTCCGGCCCCCCTGCTTGCGCAAAGCGGCACGTTGATTCTGAAAATCGGGAAACATATAAAAAGATCCTTCGAGCGGGCGCAATGGAGCCACATGCCTACGAAGTGCCGATACAGGTACTCGCACGCAAAACGGTGAATTTCACAGGTTTTGCAAATAAGGGACTTACCTGATCGAAATTACCTTAAGCTTCGAGCGCGGCATACTGAACCGGTGCGGACACGACGACTGACCGAAACCGAAATGATATACTTCCCGCCCCTCGCTGCGCATTTGCAGCGCCTTAAGATTGATGGCCCGCGTTGCGGACTCCTTGACTCCAGGGATCAGAGGGTTCAAGGCCGGCAACATGGCATCGTCCTTTCTCCGAGCTTTTTCGTCATAAAGATCCGGGTCAAGATCGGTTCCGAAACCATCAAAACTTCAAAGACCGCTGCGCAAATGCAACTCGATCGGATGAGGATGCAGGTAGACCTGCTCATCGAGCCAGGGCGGCTGATACTTGCGCACGTAATGATTCAGCAGTGTCAGCGGAACGGCAAGAGGCACCAGACCATGCCGATACTGGTCGATGATCTGCAGCATTTCCTGCTTTTCATCCCTCGACAGTTGTCGTTTGAAATAACCGAGGGCATGCTGCAGGACGTTACAATGCTTGGCAGGAGTTGCCAGGGTGCGTACTGTCTGCATCAGCAACTGCTGATAATCCCCGAACAACTCTACCGCAGGCCTTTTTCCGGCCTCGGCCGTCAACGTCCCCATCCTCCTGGCCAATTCGACACTATGGGACATCATAAGCAACTTGTGCCGTGCATGGAACGCAACCAATCCCGCCGAGGTGGCATTTTGCTCCAAAAGATCGCGCCAGCGACGAAAGGTAAAAATCGCCTCGATGAAATTTTCCCGCAGACGCGGGTCGTGCAGCCGCCCGTCTTCCTCCACCGGCAGCAAAGGGAAACGTTCCATGAATAGACGGGCGAAAAGTCCGACACCGTTTTTATTCGGCACCCCGCGGCGATCGTAAAGCTTCACGCGCGCCATACCGCTGCTCGGAGACCGCGCTTTGAAGATGAAACCGCACAGACCTTCCCGTTCGAGTCCCGCCAGCCTTTTCTCGGCCCAACATGTCATGCGCTCCGTTACATCCTCGCCACTTTTGGAAAACACCAGCCGTGGCGCTTCGGCATCACCGACAAGGCGCAGAGTATCGCGGGGAACAGGCAGTCCCATCTCCACCTCGGGGCAGACCGGTACATAATCGACAAAGCGCCCGAGCGTGTCGCGCAGAAAACGATCGAGCTGGTGTCCCCCGTCGTAACGAACATTCTGACCGAGCAGACAGGCACTGATGCCGAGACGGATCTTTTCCATTTCAAAACCTCCGGCATAGGAAAAAACGGCGCAATATCCGGTCAACCGCGGGCATGATGATGAACTCCCGGCAATTGCGGTTCTCTCAGGTAAAATTAAAAGATGCCAAACGCCTCTTATTAAGTTAGATTCTAACAGAAAGGGAATCCAAGCCAAGCACGCTCAAGGAGAGAACATGCAAAGCAAACAGCAGGGCTCTCGGCGGCCCATCGTCCTGAAAAGACTTTTGCCTAAAATATCCCACAAGGCAGGCAAGGCTCCGGGAACGCTCATGCATGTCGGCAAGGTGCGGGATGAAGCGATCCGCATCAGAGTGATCGATTACACCCCCGAACAGCTGGATGAACGCGAACTGGTCTCGGCAGAGCAGTGTCCGGCATTTCGCGACACCCCGTCCATCAGCTGGATCAATTTCGACGGGGTTCACCAACTGGATATCCTGGAGACCGTCGGCAGCGCTTTCGGACTGCATCCTCTGGTACTTGAAGACGTGGTCAACACCGCCCACCGTCCCAAGCTGGAGGATTTCGACGATTACCTGTTCATGGTACTGAAGATGCCACGCTACGACAGTGCCACCGACACCGTGATCACGGAACAGGTGAGCCTGATTCTGGGGCCAAATTACGTTCTGTCCTTTCAGGAACAGCAGGGAGATGTCTTTGACGGAGTTCGCCAACGATTGCGCAACAATAAAGGCCGTCTGCGTAAAATGGGGGCGGATTACCTCGCCTATGTCCTGCTCGACTCGCTGGTGGACAGCTATTTCTCCATTCTGGAAAATCTCGGAGAAGAAATCGAGCGTCTCGAGGAGGATATCATCGACCGTCCGACGCCGGACACCCAATCCCGCATCCACCACTTCAAACGGGAAATGATCCTGCTGCGCAAGGCGGTCTGGCCATTGCGTGAGCTGATTTCGGGCATGCAGCGGGAAGAGTCGCCGTTGATCACCGACACCACGAGAATCTTCCTGCGTGACGTGTACGACCACACCATCCAGATCATCGATACGGTGGAAACCTTGAGAGATATCCTGTCGGGACTGCTCGATCTGTACATGTCAAGCATCAGCAACCGCATGAACGAAGTCATGAAGGTATTGACCATCATCGCCACCATCTTCATCCCCCTGACCTTCGTGGCCGGGATTTACGGCATGAATTTCGATTACATGCCGGAACTCCACTGGCCCTGGAGCTATCCGCTGTTGTGGCTGGGGATGATTCTGATGGCGGTCTTCATGTTTATCTTTTTCAAAAGGAAACGCTGGCTGTGAAACCATCCGATTGCCATGCCTATCTGGAACGGCTTGCCGCCCGAGACGGCTTTTTCAGCACCATGGACCAGCAGCCTCAACTCGAGACCCTGCTGCAGGCACTCGCTACGGCCATCGACGAAGCGTTGGATCGCCACCGTGTGGAACTCGCTGCCTCCGACCGGACACTGAACAGGGATTTGACCGAAGTTGCGGAAAGTCTGGCCGGCAGTCGGCAGGTGCTGACCAGGGCCTTTGACGAGATACGTGCCGCCCCATCGCCTGGGAAAGGCGCCCTTGACCATCTGGCACGCACCATCGAAGCGCGTATTTTGTGGTTGTATGACCGCGTGCGACTACGCCAGGAAGGCAGTCTGAACCAAATCCCTTTGCGGAAAAAACTGTGGCAATCCTTAGGAGAAGACATAAGGGACGCCCTGGATGATGTGCTGCACCACCATCCGCAAGAGTTGACGCTGATCCGCGACCGTTTGCAACAGCATGAGTCGAAAGGCCGCAGCATCTGGCAGATCGAAGCGCCGGCATTAAAGCGAACAATCTGCACGGGACACTCTCGGCTGGCGACCCGGCTGCTTTTCAGCCGTCGGCGCCGACGGCTGAAGCAGCGCTACCTGATCCTGCAACCGGTGGTCCAGGAGGTCGTCGCCAGGCACCGTCCGGTGGTGCTGCAACCAGGCCACATGCCGGCAGACGATGAATTCACTCTCCTCCAAGAACAGCTCCGCGGCAACTGCGCCGACCTGTGGCGCGGCCTGCGTTTTCATCTTGAAACGGCAGCCGAAGACTGTACCCGTCTGGCCGCCGCAATGGAGAAGGATGCCGGCGATTCCGACGCATGGGATCAAAAACTTGCGCAGAGCCAGGCGCTGGTGACCGAGGCTTTACAACGCGCTGAACAACAGGTTTTCGGCCTGGCCGAACCTGTTAGGGAGTTGTCGCAGAAACTTCTGCAAAAGCTGGATGACGAACTCCGAAACATGCTGGGCCTGATCGGCAAGGATCTGCAACGCATCCTGAGCTGGCGAGAACGCCTCGCACATAAACGGCGGCGTCTGATCAAAAGATGGCGCCGCCGATGCCTGCGTCTGGGCAAAAGCATGCAAGCTCTGACAGGCCGGTTGGGAAACATGCGACAATCTCTACAGCAGGCTGTCCAGAATCTGCGATCCGGGAAAGGACCGGCCGAAAAAAGCGAGTCGCCGCAGCGCAGCATCATCGACCTGCCGACACCGGAGGCCATCCTGCGCCAAGCCGAAAGTCTCCCGCCCGTATGTCGCCGCCTGTTTACCGCCGGAGCCCTGCAAAACCGCGAATTCATGGTCGGCAAAAACAAGGACCTCGATGCTCTGCGGGAGCTGTTCGAACATTGGCAGGAAGGGCACCTGTGCAGCGTCGCGGTGACCGGTCCCGACGGCAGCGGCAAAACGTCCCTGATCAACTGTTTTCAGAGCGAACTCGGCGATCGGCTGCCTGTTTTGCGACTGAGCATCAAAGGACGATTAACCAGCGAGACCCAACTGCTGGAAGCCTGTCGGCAATGGTTCGATCTGGAAAATCCCCCCGCCGATTTTGACACCGTGGAGGCTCATCTGAACTCTTTGCCTCGCGGTATCGTCATCATGGAAAACCTCCATAACCTTCTGCTGCGCACGGTCGGCGGGCTGGATGCCATCCGGGCCTTTCTGCGTCTGTTGCTGGCCAGCCGTCACCGTCTGCTGTGGGTGGTCACCGTGCGCCAATACCCCTGGCAACGCATGCGACACCTGCTGAATGTCGATCGCTACTTCACCCACCAGCAACAGACCCTCTTCAGCAGCGAGGAAGAAATTTGCGAGGCACTGATGCTGCGCACCCAAACCAGCAGTTATCCCGTGGTATTCCTGAATGGCGAAGATTCTGCACAAGCTTCCAACGAAAAGAACTCGCAAGCCAGCCTCCGGAAACGCTATTTTTCAGACCTTTTCGCCGCCACCCGTGGCAACATGCAGGCTGCGATCTACTACTGGCTGATGTGTCTCGAATACGATGAACAACAAAAAACCCTGCGAGTCAGTCCTCTTGGAAAACTCGATTACAGCCCCCTGCGCTCCCTCGAACGCCCCCAGCTGTACGCTTTAGCAGAGATCGTCGCCCATGGAGGACTGAGCATAGCGGAACATGCCGCCATTTTCGCCGGCGGCCGTTTGCAAAGCCGTCTGCTTCTCGACCACCTGGCCCAACTCAACCTTCTGCAATCGCCTTCGGCCGAGGACCCAGCCAACTGCTATCAGCTCAATCCGCTGTTTTTCGCATCGATTTCATCCCTGCTGGAATCCCGCAACATCATTCAATAACGCCGCGAGGACACCATGAAGGATCTGAACCTGCCGGAACTGCCCCAATTCATCGAACAGTACCTGTCACTCGACCGACTCCTTCTGAGCCTGCTGGTTATCGTACTGACCGCTGCGGGACTGTGGCTGACAAGACGCCTGCTGAAAACCCTGGCCAACCGCTTCAGCCGTCACCGGCTCCTGATCTCCGGCCTTTATCCGGTGTTGCGCCTGCTGACATGGATCGCGGCTTTCGCCTATATCCTTTTCGTCGTCATCCACCCCCCTCTCAACACCCTGCTTGCCGTTTCAGCCTCCGCCGGCCTTGCCGTCGGTCTCGGAGCACAGGATCTGGTCCGGAATATCGTCGCAGGGATTCTTATCCTTTTCGAGCGACCTTTTCACATCGGAGACATGATCGAGGTCGATAAACATTACGGAGAAGTCATCAACATCGGCTTGCGGGCGGTGCAGATACGCACCTTCGACGATACTGTGGTAACTTTTCCCAACAGCCTGGTGCAGACCGGATCCGTCAGCAATGCCAATACCGGCCAACTCAACGAAATGGTGGTTGTGGAATTCCACCTGCCGACCTCTGTGCCCATCGCTCCGATAAAACAGATCGCCTGGGAAGCGGCCGCCTGTTCGCCCTATGTACAGCTCGACAAACCGATTCTTGTCCTGGTGGAGGATCATTTCGATTTCACCTTTCTGACGCGCTTCACCATCAAGGCCTACGTACACGAAATCCGTTTGGAGAGGATTCTGGCCAGTGATATTTCACAAAGGGTGAAGACCGCTTTGCAGGAACGGGGGTGGGGAGGGAAGGCGGTGCTGAGTGCTGAGTATTGAAACTCGAGGCCCGAGGCCCGAGGCCCGAGGCCCGAGGCCCGAGGCCCGAGGCCCGAGGCCCGAGGCCCGAGGCCCGAGGCCCGAGGCCCGAGGCCCGAGGCCC